>DASSLZ010000150.1:0-17632 GCA_035689165.1 Candidatus Eiseniibacteriota bacterium
CGGGGCGAACCAGCGTCGCGATCGCGATGCCGAACGCGAGCGCCTGACCGACCAGCCCCACCACGAGATCGGCCCGATCCGGAAGCGGGGGCGCTCCCACGATCAGCGCCCATGTGAGCGCGAAGGCGATCACCAGCGGTACGCGGCCGCGAATGCCTCCCGCCAGGTACGTCAGCAGCCAGAGGGGCGTGACGGTGACGTAGGACGATGGCGCGAGCGGCGCCCGAAGCGACGCGATCGTCAGCAGCGCGAGCCAGGTGCGCGCCTCGCCCACGCGGCTCCGGAATCCGCGAGCGGCTCTCTGATTGAACGCGAGGATCGCGAGGGTGAAGAGCCAGGTCAAGGCCAGGCTCACCCCCCGGGTCATCCCCGGCACGCCGAGTACCCCGAGCTTCGGGACGACGCTCGTGATCGAGAAGTTCCGCGACAGGAAGAAGAGCGGCACGCCCGGCCGGCTCACGAAGGAGAACGCCTCGCCGGTGACGATGCGCGGCACCTGGAAGGTGAAGAAGGCCAGGAGCGGCTTCCATCCGACGACCGGGATCGAGAGGAGCGTGAACGCGGCGAGGAAGGCGACGGTCCATCCGGCCGCGCGCCACTGACGGCGCAGCGCCAGGTAGAGAAGAAACATCGCGGGGAAGACCTTCCCGAGGATCGCGAACGCGAGCAGGGCTCCGCCGAGAACCGGGCGCCGCTCTTCGAACGCGATCATCGCCGCCACGGTGAGCGCGACTGCCATCATGTGGAACTGCCCGAATTGAAGATCGAACATCGTCGGGATCGAGGCGAAGAGAAGGGGCAGGAGCAGGCCCGCCGTCAGTCCATAGCGCCCGCCGACCCACACGGCGAGGAGCAGAACGGTCGCCATCAGCGCCAGCGTCTGGAGCGCGAACCATCCGGCGCGGATCGCGTCGAAGGAGTTCGTGGCCGCCAGCGCCGCGCGCGGCAGGAGCAGGAAGGGCGAAGGGTATTCGTACGGGTCGTCGATCCAGCGGCTCAGTCCCGCGACCGGAGAGGGAAATCCCGGCGTGGTGTTCACGGGCGCCGTGAAGGCGGGATACCACCGCGGATCGTAGATGTTCTCCTCGCCGCGCCGGGCGAGGTCGGCCGCGTGCACGTAGGCGGACATGCACTGGTGGCCCGAGACGACCGGGTCGGGGAACGTGGATCCCCACAGCCGCGACGAATCGGCCATGAACGCCGAGAGGCGCCCCATCTGCGCGATCGCCACGAGCGAGAGGAGAAGCCAGAGCAGAGCCACGAGCGGGCGCCGCCGAAGCGATCCGCGCAGCGAGTCGGGAACGCGGCGGGCGGCCCAGGGAAGGGCCGCGAAGCAGGCGATGAGGGCCGCGCCGGCCGGCGCGACCGACGCCCGCGCCGCGATCGGGACGATGACGGCGGCGGCCAGCGAGGAGCCGATGAAGGCGACCGTCCACGCCTCGAGGCCCGGGGGTCCCTTCACTAGAACCCCGTTTCGACCGGTTCCGACGGCGCCCCTCCTTGGATCAGGTCCGCGACCAGGGATCCCATTCGCATCGGGGCGAATTGCTTCGACTCGGCCGGCAGCTCCGCGACCGGCCACCATCGCATCTCGGCCATCGCGTCCCGCTCGAAGGCCACCGGATTGCGCGAGGCATCGGGCTCGAACCGATCGCTCCGGATCAGGTAGAAGTGCTCGCGCTCATCGAACCACTGGCCGGCCCAGCGGAACCGGCCGCGGCGGACCCAGACCTGGGGGCCGATCTCGAAGTTCCCTCGTCCCACCTCTTCGTCCAGCTCCCGGCGCAACGCTTCCTGATGCGACTCGCCGGGATCGATGCCGCCTCCGGGGGCGATCCAGAGTTTCCGATCCGGGACGACCAGGTGGATCAGGAGGAGCGCCGGTTCGGGCGTGAGGATCAGCGCGCGCACGCACTCGCGACGGCGGAAGGCCGGAGCATAGGCGGTGCTCATTCGTAATGCGCGTCGTCGATCACGATGCGGATGAACTCTCCCTCGCGCTCGAATCGATCGGAGCCGAAGTACCAGCCCATCCGCATCCGCGTCGGGATGGTGTAGCCCTGGAAAGCGGCCTCCGATTCCATCACGCCGCCGAAAGTCTCGTACCGGAAGAGGCCTCCGTCCGGGTTTCCCCAGCGCGCAACCATGACGCTCTCCAGCCGTCCGTCGGATCCCAGGGTGAGCGCGAGGTCCGCGCGCTCGCCGAGCACCGTGAACGCGGCGCGCGCGCGGCTTGGGTCCTGGGAGGACCACTTCACGTCCCGGCCGCGAAGCACCGAAGGAATCCAGCACGACTCGCCCGCCATGCGGCCGGCGCCGGAGCGGGCGATGTCATGGCCGGAAGCCGTCATCACCGGGACGAGTCCCAGCAGCTTCCAGCGCTGCTCGCCGATTCCGGGCGCGACGCGGTCGTATCCGGAAATGGGGAGCCCGTTCATGGACGTTCGCGCGCGCCACATCATCTCCTGGTTCCAGGTGAGCGTTTCGTCGGCGCCGAAGGTCCGCCACGTCTTCAGCTTGATCTCGCCATGCATTCGAAGGCGCACGGTCCGGACCGGCATCAGTCCCGAACGATCGAGTAGCAGTGGCAGTCGCGGGGCGCGTCGCTGAGATTGGGAGACATCGCCCACTTCCGCAACGTCCCCTCACGCGCCATTCCAACCTTCTCGAGGACGCGCGCGGAGCCTCGATTGTCGGCGTCACAGAAAGCCCACACGCGATGGATGGGGCCCTGGCCCAGCGCCCATTCCACGATGGGGCGCACGGCCTCGACCATGTATCCCTGGCCCCAGTACGGGTTGCCGAGGACGTATCCCAGCTCGGCCCTCGGCGGCTGGACCCGGATCTCGATCATCCCGATCAGCCGATCCGAGCCCGATGGCGTCAGGGCCCAGCCGTACCGCCCGCCCTGTTCCATCGCTTGGAGCAGCCCTCGAAGGAACTCCTCGACCGTATCCAGCGCCCGATGGGTCGTGAAGCCGAGATAGCGCGTGACTTCCGGATCGGAGGCGTACTCGAAGACGCCCGGCGCGTCGGCCATGGTGGGGCGGCGCAAGCGTAGTCGCGCCGTTTCGAACGTCTCCGGCGGATGGCTTACGGCCGCTTGCGCGCTTTCCACACTTCCTCCGACGGCCACTGCCGCGCCCATTCCGCCGTGACGAAGGGATAGCGCGTGGTCGCGCCCTCGGGCGGGCGCACCTCGACGAGATCCTCGACTTCGAATCCGGCGCCGCGCAGGATGCGGAACCATTCGCCGTGGCTCTTGTGGAATTCGACGCCCGAATCGCCGGGCCAGGCGATCCGCCCCATTCCGAACGCCGGGCGCAGCAGCCGTTCGCCGGCCGCCTGCGTCTCGTCGTCCGGCATGCACAGCATCAGGAGAAACGCATTCGTCAGGAAGTGGAGCCGCCCGCCGGGCCGAAGCAGCCGCGCGGCTTCCGGCACCCATCGTTCGGGATCGGCCCAGAGGCAGGCGCCATATTCGGAGATCGCGAAGTCGAACGAGGCGTCGGGATAGGGGACCGACTCCGCGTTGCCGTGGACAAGCGGGAACGAGAGGCCGTGCTCGCGCTGCAGGCGGCGCGCGGTCGCGAGCTGCGCCTCGGAGTTGTCGATCCCGACGACGCGGGCCCCCCGCCGCGCGAGCCAGGACGAGACGTAGGCCGTGCCGCATCCCAGCTCGATCGCGTCGCGCTGGGAGAGATCACATGGGAGCATTCCGATCTCCCTCTCGGGGAGGTTCCAGATGCCCCACGTCGGCTCGCTCGCCGCCCAGTGGCGCTCGCCCGAGGCGACATAGTCGCTCGCCTTCTGGTCCCAGTACGCGCGGTTGTGGAGGGCGTGCTCCGGAAGCTCGGTCACGCGCTCACCGACCGTGTCGGGGCCTTGCGATAGAGCGTTCCGATCTGGTGTTCCCGATGCGCGGCGAACAGGGTCCGTTCCACGGTGCGCGCGGAAACGCCAAGCTGTGCGGCCAGGTCCCGGATGACCCGAAGAAACCGGAGCCACTGATCGAACGTGAACCCGGCGCCCCGCGCATTGCCCTCGACCGCGCCCATCGCGTGCAATAGCTGCCAGACCCGGATGTCGATCACGCCGTAGCGCTTCGGCTCGAGCATCGTGAGGATGGCGGAAGCCGTCGGCACCGAGACCCCATGCAGCGCGAGCAGCGCATCGAATCGCTTCCGCTCATCCACGGTGGAGAGCACGGTCGTCGTCGCCTTGCGAACGCGGTGGTGGTTGTTGCCGCGCACCAGGCCGATCGAGCGCGGCGATTTCCAGCGACACACCCGCTCGAACTCTCCCTTGGTGAGATACCCTCGCGCGCGCGCGGGGCGAAGCCCTGCGATCAGATCGGCCGTGCCCGGATCTTCCTCCACGATCAGCCGCTCGCGCAGGAGCCGTTCCAGAGGGAGGACGGGCGTCCTAACGGCCACGTTCCCCTTCCTTCCGCGGCGCGCGCACCATCGTCGCGAGCAGGTGCTCGAGAAGGGCCGCCGGGTCGGTGCAGGCGCCGGTGTGTACGGGCGAGGTCTGGATGACCGTGCTGCGCGGCGCCGTGAGCCAGCGGAAGCGCTCCCGCTTCGACAGGGCTCCGATCGGTCCCGCATCGGGTCCGCCCGCGCAGATCGCGGGGAGGGTCGCTAAGTGGGCGCGGATCGTGGCCAGGTCGGCGCCGGGGTCCAATGCGAGCAGGCGGCCCTCGTCCAGCTCGATGCGCGCCTCCAGGAAATCGCTCGCCGGGCACGAGACGATCGCGCCGGCGTTGATGAACTCCTCGCGCTCCACCTTCGGTACCACGCGGACGATGGCGTAATCGTACGGGCTAGGCTCGGGCACGAATGGCCTCTTCCAGAAAGGCGCGCGGCGTCTCGAGACGGCGCGCCAGGTACTTCGTGTAGGCCTCGCGATGCTCCGAGGCCGTCGCAAAGGGAGCGTCGACCAGCCAGCCGTCCGGGATCAACGAGACGATGCGCCGCAGCTCGTCGGGAGTGATCCGCTTCTCGAGCGCCGCGTCCGCTTCCTCCATCCGGGACGCTGAGGGCAGCAGCACGTGGTCGCGGATCATCGGAAAGGGATCGCGGCTTCGCTCCAGCCAATGTTCCCACGTGTGGTGGAAGTAGAGCGCGGAGCCGTGGTCGATGAGCCAGGTGCGCCGATGCCATACGAGCAGGTTCGTGTTGCGCGGCGTCCGGTCGATGTTCGTGACGAAGGCGTCGAACCAGACCACCAGCGACGCGAAGCCCGGATCGGGCCGCTCGGCCACGGGATCGAACATGATCGAGCCCGGCAGGTAGTCGAGCGCCAGGTTCAGCCCGTCGCTCGCCCGGATCAGGTCCTGGATCTCCGGGTCGGGCTCCGTGCGCGCGAGGTCGGAATCCAGCTCCACGAAGACGATCTCCGGAACGGGAAGCCCCGCCGCGCGCGCGATCTCGCCGCAGACGAGCTCGGCGATCAGCGCCTTGGCGCCGTGCCCCGCGCCACGGAACTTGAGCACGTACATGCCGTCGTCATCGGCTTCGATGATCGCGGGCAGCGAGCCCCCCTCGCGAAGCGGCGTGACGTAGCGCGTGGCCGCGACCGTGCGCATCTAGATGACGCGCCGCGTCGCGGCGGTGGCGGGGTCGCCGGTGTTCGGCGTGCCCGTCCGCTCGAGGAGAAGCAGATGCACCTCCTCGCGGGCCACGGGGCGGTGCTCGACGCCTCGCGGCACGACGAACAGCTCGCCGGGCCCCAGCGTCACGGCGCCGTCGCGCAGCTCGAGGGTGAGCGTGCCCTGGAGCACGAGGAACAGATCGTCGGTGTCGTCATGCTTGTGCCAGACGAACTCGCCCTTCACCTTCGCCACCATGACGTCGTGGCCGTTGAACGTGGTCACGGTCCGCGGCTGCCAGTGCTCGGCGAACGTGGCGAGCTTGGCCGCCAGGCTCACGGCTCCGCTCATCGCCCCAGGAACCGTTCGATCTGCCGCCGGTGGCGCAGGATGTGCACGATCGCGTGCTCGAAGAGCTGCTCGAAGTCGAAGATCGGCCCCCAGCGGACGGTCATCTTCATCTCGGTGCATTCCTGGTCCGTCATGTCCCAGTGCCCTTCGAGCGTCTCGACCATGTAGGCGAGCATCTTCCGCATCTCGGCCGGCGTGTCGGCGCGACGGACCGGCTCGTCCCATCGGACCACGGGCTCCTTCTTCCAGTGCGTCCGCATGTAGTTCGCGTAGCCGTACCCGGCCCGGACCACGTGTCTCATGACGGTCTGGATCGAGCGGCAGTCCTCGTCCTGGGTCACGGTGTCGCGGACCCGGTCGAACTCCTCGTCCGAGATGCCCTCGAGAATGCGGATCAGCTCCCCCGACGCGCGCTCGTATTCGTCCATCATCGCGCCCACGGGTCCCTTCCTGTAGGTCTTGGCCACGGCTCCTCCGCAAGGTGGTGTGTGGGCGGCGATTCTGGCCCAGGAACCGGCCGGAAGCAAACGGCTGGTTCCAGCCACGAGCAGCCCTGGCGGTGAAGAATTTCCCGCGCGGGCCGATATCAGAAGAGCGTGCCGGGAGCCGGGGCTCCCGTGGCGCGCCCTCGCCGCGAAGTCACCCAGCATCGGAGCGAAACGTGGGAAGGAAGCACCGCTCGTTCAGGATATCGCTGCCCCCCGTCGTGGGCCGGGTCGCGAAATCGGCCCTCAAGAGCAAGCTCCTGATGGTGCTCGTGGGGCTCTTCGTGCTGGGGTTCATCGCGGGCAAGCAGTCGGAGCCCGATCCCACCGGCGCTCCGTTCCAGGAGCTGTTCGAGAACCTGAGCGTCGTCTCCTACCGCGACTCTCCCTCGGATTCGGCGTCGCACTTCATGGTCGAGCTGTCGGCTCGGGGGAAGGTCTTTCGCGAGTACGACGTCGACGAGCAGCGGTTCGTGGCGCCGGCCCACGGCCGCGACTACGGGCGCATGATCGGCGCCACGCGCTATGAGCCGCTCATCGTGCGCGGCCACGTGGACCGCGGCTTCTGGCTGGAGCTGTCCAACAGCAAGAGCCCCGAGATCCTGCCGGACCAGTTCCAGGAGATGTACCAGACCACGCTGGACTACGTGAAACCGGTGTCGGTCATCGCGTCGATCGCGGGGACGCTCTCCGGCTATTCCGTCGGATACCGCGCGGGCACGTGGGGCACCTCGCTCGCCAATCCCGCCGTGCAGAAGCGGGTGCTCGCGACCTCCGGCGTCGGCCGGATGATCACGCGCGAGGCCTGGCGGCGCGTGCTCCTGGAGCCGGTGGTGATGGGGCACGAGAGCGATCCCGAGCGGTTCGCCGCGGCGCGGGAGACCCAGCGGATCTACACGAACTTCTTCCGGCTGGCGCTGGCCGACAGCAACGACTTCATCCACACCGAGGCCCGGCGCCTGGACGCCGCGGGCTACACGCGCGAGGCGATCGCGATGCTGGAGTTCACCTACTCGGCGCTCCGGGCGGCCGACGACACGGTGCACCTGGAGAGCGCCGATTTCCGGGCCGTCGAGGAATGGGCGAGCCTGATCGCGCACCGCGGCCACTGGGCTCCCACGTCGATCCCCGCTTCCGGCGAGGCGCGCGTGCGCTATCTCGGGACGCTGGCCTACTACGGGCTGACGCCGGTGGCCGACGACGCGCAGCGCGTCTGGGTGGGCCCGCGCGTGCTGGTGAAGGATGGCGACGAGGAGGGATTCGTCGCCGACGACATCCCCTCGATCCGCGCCGCCTGCCCGCTGACGTGGCAGGACTGGCTGAAGCACGACACGACCGGGCTCAGCTCGAATGAGTGGACCGCGCAGTGGATGAAGGAGTCGAAGCAGCTCGCGCAGATGGTGAGTTTCGGAAAGCAGGTGGTGCGGCAGATTCAGCCGGCGAGGTAGACCCACCCCCTTGACAACTGCACAAACGTTCACTATCGTCCTTTTCAGCCATGAGGACGAAGCCCAACCCCAGCGGGGCCCGGGGAAAGCGGCCCCCCACGCGCACGCCCTCTCCCGAGGCGATCCTCGCCTACATCGAGGAGTCGCTTCGCGATACGGGACGCCCGCCGACGATTCGTGAAATCGGAGCCGCCTTCGGGATCGCCTCCACCAACGGAGTCCGCTACCACCTGGACAAGTTGGAGCGGGAAGGGAGGATCCGGCGGGATCGATTCACTTCTCGAGGCATCGAAGTACAGTTGGCCGGCGGGCGCGGCGCGACGCATATGGACACCTTGCCCTCCATGTCGCCCGCGTTTCGCCGAGCCAACGCTAGTAGCCCGGGGACCGACGCCCGTGCCCGGGAGCTCCTCGAAATCCCCCTCCTGGGCCACGTAGCCGCCGGTGCGCCGCTCCTCGCCGAAGAGCACATCGAGGACACCCTGACCCTCGACCCGGCCATGGTGCGGCCCGGCGGCAAGCACTTCGCCCTGCGCGTGCGGGGCGACAGCATGAAGAACGCGGGGATCCTGGACGGCGACGTCGTCATCGTCCGCCACGACACCCCCGTGAAGAGCGGCGAGATCGCGGTGGTCCTGATCGGCGACGAAGCCACCGTGAAGCGCTTCTTCCCGCGACGCGACAAACTCCTTCTGTTCCCCGAAAACGAAGACTACGAACCGATCGAAGTGCGTCCGGCCGATCCCGACGTCCGGGTGGCGGGCAAGGTGGTGGGTGTATTTCGGAGGCTCGGCTGATGCTCCATGCGCGATCGTTTCCATCCGAGAGAGACGGCTACTTCATGATCGAGTCCATCCACGACCCCATCGAGGTCATCACCATGTTCTCCGGCGGAACGATGAAGCCGATCCGCTTCCGCTGGAAGAGCAAGACCGTGCGCATCGCCAAGGTGACGGGGGACTGGGTCCGGCACGAGGGTGAGAACAAGATCCACTACTTCGCGCTTCTCGCGGACAACGCGGACTACTACGAGATCCGCTATGACGCGCGCGAGATGACCTGGCAGCTCACGCGGGTGTGGATGGAGGGGTAGCCCCGCTCCAGGTCCACGACCGAAGCAGACGCTTCCGCCGGCGCTCGGGCCAGCGCCGGAAGTCCTCGAGCGGCACGAATCCCAGGACGCTGTCGCAGTCCTGACGCCGGAGGAAGCGGACCCACCCCGACAGCGGCTCCCGAACGAGAACGACACGGTTGGCGAAGACCTCCTCCATCGCCCCGATCATGGCGTAGAGGATGGCGCCGTCGGACGCCGTGCCCCAGACCAGGATCTTCTCGGCAGGGCCGGGAGGGAGGCCGTCGTCGTAGGCGATCGTCGCGCCCTCCTCGTAGAGGTCGGCGCGAAGCTCATGTCCAGGGCGGCCCGGCACCGGCAGGTGGACCGACATGTGGACCTGCGCGGAATCCACGCTCGGATGCAGCTCCGGATGGAGCGTGCGGAGACGCTCGGCCAGGAGCGGTGCGACCCGGCGGGTCTGCTCGGTCAGGGTGAGCGCGTGCTTCAAGGAGTCGCGCTCTCGTCGACTTGCGCCGGCGCAAGTCGCAGCTCCGAGAGGCTCCTCACGATGCGATCGGGGCGGGTGCCGTTTCCCGGTGGGATTCCCGAGCCGCGCCGATCCACCCAGATGCCGTAGATCCCGAGCCGCTGGGGCGCCGCGACGTCCCATTCCAGGTTGTCCCCGGCCATCCAGGTGTGGCGGGGCGAGGCCTCCAGCTCGTCCAGCGCGATCTTGTAGACGCGCGGATCGGGCTTGCCGTAGCCCAGCTCCCCCTCGATCAGGATCAGGTCGAACAGCGCGGCCAGCTGGAAACGCGCGACCTTGCTGCGCTGCGCCGCCGCGGCGCCGTTCGTGAGGAGGGCCAGCCTGCAGCCCTTCTCCCGCAGCCAGCGGACGGTCTCGATCGCATCCTCCAGCGGCTCCAGCCCCATGTGCCGCTGCACGCGGTAGTGCTCCGCGATCTTCTCGGCGAGGCTCTGCGTCTCGAGTCCGATCTCCGCCAGCGAAGCGCGCACCACCTCCCGACGCGCGGCGTCCAGGTCCAGGCGCCCCTCGCGATGGCGATCGGGATCGGACCAGAACCAGGCGCGCGTGCGCTCGATGACGGCGTGGAGCGCGGAAGGGTCGATTGCGCCCAGCTCGGACGCATGAGCCCGGCAGGCCTCGAGCCAGCAGTGGGAGACGTTCCCGCTGTCGTCGAGGATCGTGTCGTCGAGATCGAGGAGGATCGCCTGGGGAAGGGGTTGCGTCACGGGCGATGTCTCAGGACTTGATCCCGCGCACGGCCCACGCCCGCGCGATCAAGTGGATCGATCCATCCTTCTCGAACGGCAGCCGCGAGCGGATCCGTTCGCGCAGGCGGCCCCGGCGCGCCTCGTCGAGCGTCATGGCGTACGCCGGTGCCGGACCCTGGCCGCCGAGAAAGGGATTCCAGTAGTCGTCGAAATCGCGAAACACGGTCGGCACGTCGATCGTCGTCGTCGCCACGGACCCAAGGCCCGCGCCCGTGAACAGCGCTTCCAGCGGCTCGAGGCGGCAGATCGGGAAGCGTGGGCCCTCGTCCAGGGCGGCGGCATCCGGATCCAGCGCCACGGCGGCGTCCCAGAAGTAGCGCAGCAGCTCCATCCGCCCCGCGTAGTCCCAGACGTACGCGGCCGCGACGCCTCCCGGGCACGTCGCGCGCGCCATTTCGGCGACCGCGCGCTCCGGCTGGGGCACGAAATTCAGGACGAGCCCGGAAACGACCGCGTCCCGGCTCGCGTCCTCCACGGGCAGCGCGCGCGCGTCGCCCACCCGGAACGACACGGCCTCGGCGGCGAGGCCGTCGCGGCGGACGTGAGTTCGAGCGTACTCGATGAACGGAGCCGAGGGATCCACGCCGAGGATGGAGGCAGGGCGCACTCGGTCGAGGATCGTTTGCGCCAGGGCGCCCGGGCCGCACCCCACGTCCAGCCAGTGCCGGCCGGCCGGAAGGTCGAGCCAATCCAGGAACGACCGCGCTGCCAGACGGCTCCAGCGGCCGACGAACGGCTCGTAGTACTTTCCCGCCGCCCAGACGTCAGGACTCATGGCATCAGATCCTTCATCAAGGAGAGCCCGATTCCAAGTCCTGCGTGCGACGGAGAGGAGTGCGGGGCCCGCCCTTGACAACTGCACAAATGTGCAATATCGTAACCCTCGTGATCGGTACCCGCTCCTCGGCCCATCCCCGGTTTCGGACCACGGAGTGACCTTCCGTGCGGATCGTGGCGCATGTCGACATGGATGCCTTTTTCGCCTCAGTCGAGGAGAAGCTGAACCCGCGGCTCGCGGGAAAGCCGCTCGTCGTGGGAGGCTCCAGGGACAGCCGCGGGGTGGTCTCCGCGGCGAACTACGCCGCGCGCCCGTACGGGATCCACGCCGGCATGCCGATCGCCGAGGCGGTGCGCCTCTGTCCTGAAGCGGCGTTCATCGAAGGCGACCCCAAGAAATACGTCCACATCTCGCTCCAGATTCTGGACACGCTCAAGGACTTCACGCCCATCGTCGAGCCGTTCAGCATCGATGAGGCGTTCCTCGACCTGACCGCGGTGGAGCAGCTCCGCCCGCGGAAGGACGACGGCGACCCCGAGACCTTTCTGAACGCGGCGATCCCGCTCGCCCAGGCCATCCAACGCGCCGTGCACCGGCGCGTGGGGCTGACGGCCTCGATCGGAATCGCGCCCAACAAGTACGTGGCCAAGATGGGGAGCGGACTCCGAAAGCCGAACGGGCTCACGGTTCTCTCCGTACGCCGCTTCCGCGAGATCTTCGAGTCGAAACCGGTGTTCGAGCTGTGGGGGATCGGCGAGAAGACGGCGGCTTCGCTCGCGACGCTCGGCATCCGGACCGCGGGACAGCTCGCTCGGTTCCCACGGGAGTTCCTGACCTATCACTTCGGACTGAGCGGCGATCACATGCAGGATGCCGCGCGGGGCGACGACGAGTCCCAGGTGGTGCCCTACTTCGAAGGCGTGCCGGTCAAGTCGATGGGTCACGAGTACACGCTGCCGGAGGACGTGTCGGACCGCGAGCGCATCCGCGCGCACCTCCTTCGTCTGAGCGATCAGGTGGGCCGCCGCCTTCGCGTCGACGGATACCTGGGGCGGGTGATCGCGGTGAAATTCCGAAACGCGCGGTTCAAGACCACCATCCGCCAGCGCGCCCTGGCCGAGGTGACCGACGACGAGAACGTCATCTATGGCACCGCGTGCATCCTCCTGGACGACAACTGGGACGGAAAGCCGCTCCGCCTGGTCGGTGTCTCGGTGTCGGACCTCGTCTCGGCCCAGGGATTCCATCAGCACGATCTCTTCTCCACCGACGAACGCCGGCGAAGAATGACCGAGGCGGCGGACTCGCTGCGGAACCGGTTCGGAGACGCGGTCCTGGTGCGGGCGGGTGCGCTGGACCAGGGCGATCCGCAGCGCCTCTCGCGCGAGGGCGCCAGCCGGAGCCTGGTCCGCGTCCTCGCCGACGAGCGGCGATGAAGGACGAGCCCAAGATCGTCCTCGGCACCTCGGGCTGGTCCTTCAAGGACTGGGTGGGACCCTTCTACCCGCCGGGAACGGAGCGGGCGCGCATGCTGGACTACTACGTGCGCGAGTTTCCGGCCGTCGAGGTGAACTCCACCTACTATCGGATTCCGCACTGGCGCACGTTCGAGGCGATCGCGAAGAAGACACCTCCCGGGTTCGAGATCGTCGTGAAGGCGCATCACGACATGACACACCTCCGCTCCCGGGAATCCGACCTCTATCGGGACTTCGACCGCTCCGTCCGGCCGCTGCGCGAGGCGGGGAAGCTCACGGGGATCCTCGCGCAGTTTCCCTACGGGTTCCGGCGAACCCGTGAGAACGAGGAGTTCCTTCACGCGCTGCCCGACCTCCTCGGCCGCGAGGTACCGCTCTTCGTGGAGTTCCGCCACCGATCCTGGGTGGACGAAGCCGCCTTTCGGGAGCTCCAACAGGAGGGCCTTGGCTTCGTCAGCGTGGACGAGCCGGACCTGCCCGGCCTGGTCCCGCCGATCGCGCGCCGCACCGGGCCGATCGGGTATGTCCGCTTTCATGGCAGGAACAAGGAGAAGTGGTGGGGGGTCGAGTCGCGCGACCGCGGGGCGCCCGACCGGCCCGGAGCGAAGCGGGATGCCGCGAAGAGCGCCGTGCCCGATGCCCGGGACAAGGCCCGCACACGAGTCCGCGCCGGTGCGGACTTAGGCCCGCTCTTCAGCGGCACTCCCGACCATCCCGCCGAGGCGCCGCCCCTGCCGGCGCCTCCCGCCTCGGAGCCGCGCACGTCGAGCACGCGCTACGACTGGTCCTACACCGAAGACGAGCTGCGCGAGTGGGTCGACAAGATCCGCGAGATGACGCAGCAGGCCAAGAAGACGTTCGTCTTCTTCAACAACTGCCACGTGGGGCAGGCGGCGACCAGCGCCAAGCTGATGCGGAAGCTGCTCGAGGGGGAGGGGATGCTGTGATCCGGGGCGCGCGCGGGGCGGGGACATGACGGGCGGGGGCGTCGCGGGGGGGAGCGATCTCGTCCACGGGCCGGGGCTCTTCGACGCCGAGCGCGGCGAGCGCGGGCGGCGCTCCGGCGCTCCCGAGACCCTCGACGAGTACGAAGCGCTTCTGCACGCGCTCACTTCGCGGGACCGGCGATTCGTCCACGGTCCGGACGGGCTGCGCCGCCGTCAGAACGAGCTGGTGCACGTGGAGCGCCTTCCGGCCCGGCCCGCCGTGTACGGCGACCTGGCCCAGCCCTTGCCGCAAGCGCTCCAGGCCGTGCTGCACACGGCGGGCATCGAGCGCCTCTACACCCACCAGGCCCGGGCGGTGGAGCTCGCGCGCTCCGGGGCGAACGTCGCCGTGGCGACGGGCACGGCGTCGGGGAAGTCGCTCGCCTATCACCTGCCGATCCTCGAGAGGCTTCTCCTCGAGCCGGGGGCGACCGCGCTCTACCTGTTTCCGACCAAGGCCCTCGCCCAGGATCAGCTCCGCGGCCTCCTGCGCTTCGGCGCGGCGTCTCCCACGCTCGGGCGCTCGCTCGCGACCGGCACCTACGATGGAGACACGCCCGGCGAAGCGCGCCGCAAGCTTCGGGAGCGCGCCAACGCGATCCTCACGAACCCCGACATGCTCCACCAGGGGATCCTTCCCTACCACGCGCGATGGAGCCGGATCTTCTCCAACCTGCGCTACGTGGTGGTGGACGAGATGCATACCTATCGCGGCGTGTTCGGATCCCACGTCGCCAACGTGCTCCGGCGGCTGAAGCGGGTGGCGCGCCACTACGGCGCCGATCCCCGCTTTCTCCTGAGCTCCGCCACGATTCGAAACCCGGGCGAATTGGCGGAGTCGCTGGTCGGGGAGCCGGTCCATGTCGTGGACGAGGACGGGGCGCCCCGGGGGCCCAAGCTCTTCGCCTTCTGGAATCCCAAGCACGCCGGTCCCGAACAGGCGGGCGCGCGCACATCTACGTCGATCGAAGCGGAGCGCATCCTGGTCTCCCTCATCCGGCGCCAGGTCGCGTCGATCGCGTTCACACGGTCGCGCGTGGCTGCCGAGCTGATCTACCGCTACGCGCGCGAGCAGCTAGAGGAACGGGGCCGCCGCCGTGCCGATAAGACCGACGGGGGACCGAACTCGCTCGCCGACCGGCTGAGCCCCTATCGCGGCGGCTACCTCCCCGAGGAGCGCCGCGCCATCGAGCGCCGCCTGTTCGACGGCGATCTCCTCGGCGTGATCTCGACGAACGCGCTCGAGCTGGGGATCGACGTGGGGTCGCTGGACGCGGCGGTGCTCGTGGGTTTCCCCAACACCATCGCGAGCACCTGGCAGCAGGCGGGACGCGCGGGGCGGTCCCAGGCGCCCTCGCTCGCGGTCGTCGTCGCCTACGACGATCCGATCGACCAGTACCTGATGCGCCACCCCGAATACTTCTTCGCCCAATCGCCCGAGAGCGCCGTCGTGGATCCCTCGAATCCCTACGTCCTCGCGTCGCATCTCGCCTGCGCCGCGCACGAGCTGCCGCTCTCGCGCGAGGACGAGGCCTGGTTCGGACCGCGCACCGAGGCGCTCGGCCGCCTGCTGGAAGAGGAAGGCACCGTCAAGTCGCTCGACGGCCTCCGCTACTGGTCTTCGTCGGAGTATCCGGCGGGGCGCGTCAACCTCCGCACCATCTCCGACGACACCTACACCATCCTCGAGCGGAAGCCCGGCGTCCCCGACGCGGAGGCGAGAACCCTCGCGACGGTGGACGCGATCAGCGCGCCGGAGCTGATCTATCCCGAAGCGATCTATCTGCACGAGGGAGACACCTGGTTCGTGCGGGAGCTGGACCTGCAGCAGAAAGTGGCCTACGTCGAGCGGCAGGAGGTGGACTACTACACGCAGCCGGTGCTGGATACCCGTCTGCGCCTGACCGAGACCCGGGAGACGAAGCGTTGCGGCGAGTGTGAGGTGGGCCTCGGGACGGCGAACGTTTCCTGGGCCACCGTCGCCTTCAAGAAGATCCGCTTTCGGAGCCTGGACGCGATCGGGTATCACCCTCTCGATCTGCCGCGCCTGAACCTGGACACGGTGGCGCTCTGGATCCGCCCCGACGAATCGGCGCGCGCGGCACTGCGCGTGAAGGGGATGAATCCCGCCGAGGGAATGTCGGGGCTCCGCAACCTCCTCATCACGCTGCTTCCGCTCCACGCCATGTGCGACCGCCCCGATCTGGGTGGCGTGCTCGACAGCGCCAACCTCGGCGAGCAGGCGATCTTCCTCTACGACCGCTACCCGGGCGGCCTGGGTTACGCCGAGCGCGGCTACGCCATCGTGGACGACCTCCTCCGATCGACGCTCCGCATGATCGAGGACTGCCCCTGCGAAATCGGGTGCCCCTCGTGCGTCGGCCTGCCTGTCCTCCGCCCGGCGCAGCAACAGGACTACGACCTGCACGGCGGCTGGCCCATCCCGAACAAGGCCGCCACGGAGACGCTGCTCCGGCGCCTCCTCGGCGCCTGACGCGCGCCGTCCCCGGCTCCGGAGATACGCGAGATGCTCTCCAAGACGCTCCGCGATCGGATCGGGGGCCTCCTCCGGCAGGGGGCGCTGGACGTACCGGCCCCGCTCTCGAACGGCGGCATGAACGGCCATGCGGTGGGCGCTTCCGACAAGGCCGGCGCCGCGCCGGAGCGTTTCGTCCCCGAACCGCGCCGCCATTTCGTCGCGACCGGCATCGAGGAGATCCTTCCCGGCGGCGTGATCGATACGGCGCAGGGGACCGTTTTCGCGCACGAGCGGCTCTACACCGATTTGGGGGAGCGTCCCGTTCCGCTCCTGCGCCGGCTCGCCGAGCTCTGCGCCTATCCGGGGTGCGCGCCGGAGCCGAGCAGAGCGGGCCCGCACTGGGTGGAGATCCCCGGCGTCGACTGCCCCTATCCCGCGCTCCCGGAACGCGCGCGCGCCCGCCGGCGGCGGCCCCGCGATCTGGCGGAAGCGACCGGACTTCACGACCCTCCCGAGCAGGGACTGTTTCGCCGATTCGGATACCGGCGGGTGCTCTATCTGGACATCGAAACGTGCGGCCTCTCGGCGGCGCCGGTGTTCCTGGTCGGGCTCTGCATGGTGGGGGAGCGGAATCTCATCCTTCGCCAGCTCTTCGCGCGCGACTACGCCGAGGAGCGGGCGCTGCTCGTGGAGCTCAAGCGCCTGGCCGGCGAGCACGACTTTCTCGTGACCTTCAACGGCAAGGCGTTCGACGTGCCCTTCCTTCGCGATCGCGCCATCCATCACCGGCTGGAGCCCCCGATCACGATGCCCCATCTGGACCTGCTCTGGATGGCGCGCCGGCGCTGGAAGGATCTCCTCCCCGACTGCAAGCTGAAGACGATCGAATGGCGCGTGCTGCGGCGTAGGCGCGCGGGAGACGTGGGCGGATCGGAGATCCCCGGGCTCTATCACGATTACGTGAAGCGGGGCGAGGCGCACCGCCTGCTTCCGGTGTTCCATCACAACCTTCTCGACGTGGTCGCGATGGTGGAGCTGACGCCGGTGATCTTCGATCCGGACGTGGGGACCTACTAGAGAGGGGGCGGGGCGCCTATGCGGAGTTTCGCGCGCTCCACCGCTCGCGCGTCAGCTCATAGCGCAGCGAGCCGGGACCGGCCGGGGCCTCGTCGGTCCGAACGAAGCCGCTCTTCTCGAGCACCCGCTGCGACGGGCGAAGCTCCGGCAGCGTCTCGGCGACCACGCGGCGGACGCGCGGGTCGCCGAAGGCCCACGCGAGCGTGGCGCCCACCGCCTCCGTGGCCAGTCCTCTTCCGTAGTACTCCTCGACGATGGAGTAGCCGATCTCGATCGTGCCTTCGGCGTCGGGCGGTCCCTTGAAGCCGCCCCCTCCGATCAGGAGCGGCCGCCGCTCCGGCGGGGCCACCTGGGCGCGCACCAGCCAGGACCACCCGAGGAACCCGACCGCCTCCGGGTGCTCCTCGAGCTGACGGCAAAGAAAATCGCGCCCTTCCTGATCGTTCTCCCCTGGGGGCCAGGCCTCGTGGATCTCGGCACCCAGCAGACGGGCCAGCTCGCCGCGGTCGGTCGCCTCCGCACGGGCGATGGCCGGGGTGGAGGCGATCAGGAGGAGGCGCTCGGTTTGAAGTTGGATCGGCTCGGTCACAACCGTATCCTTTCATGC
>DASSLZ010000151.1:0-4553 GCA_035689165.1 Candidatus Eiseniibacteriota bacterium
GTTCGGCCACGGCCCAGAGCGCGTTCCCGCCGCCCACGCCCTCGGCATCGAGAGCGGCCGCTTCGCGCCGCGCCGCCGCGGCGTCCCGCGCGAGCACGGCGTCCGCCCAGCGATCCAGCGACCCGCCCGCGCGCGCTCCGCGCAGCGCCCCCAGGGCGCGAGGCGGCACCTTGCCCGAGGGCTCGGCGTGCACGCGAAGCTTCTCCACTTCCTGGCGGGCTTCCAGCAGGTCGCGCGCGGCTCCGGCCAGCGCCTCGGCGGCGCCGGGCGGAACGGCGAGCTTGGCGTCCTCGATCATCCGGGCGACCCAGCGCGCCGCCTCCCCCGGCCGGAGCGCGCAGGCTACGGAGACGCCCGACGCCGCCAGGGCCTGGAGCGTCCGGAGCTCCGGGGTCTCGCGCGCGGTCGTGACGAGAATGCGCGCGCCCTCGGCGGAGCCGCGCGCCCATGCGAGCAGCGACTCCTCGCACGCTTTGTCCAGCTTCGCGGCCTCGCGGATCCAGATCCGGCGCGAGGATGAGAAGAGCGAGATGGACGCGAGCGCCTCGGCGAGAACGTCGGGTTCGAGATCATCGCCCTCGAGACGGCAGAAGTCGGATCCTTCCCGCTCCCCTCCCGCGCGGAAGGCGTCCACGAGGCGCTCGCGCAGGTATTCGTCGGGACCCGCCGCCACCACGATGGGCGGCAGTCCGGCGGCGTCCCCGCCCAGCAGGCGCTCCGCTTCCTCGTAGGATAGCGCGGTTCCCCGCTTCGGTATCATCACCACCCCTGGACGGTGCGGCTCACGATCTGATCGGCCAGCTTGCGCACGACCTCGGCTCTCGCGTCGGTTTCGGTCCGCGCGGGAACGCCCCCCTGGGCGACGACATTGTACGTGGTCCGGACGGTGAGCGCGTCTTCCTTCCAGATGTCCCGGCTCTTCACGAGATCGCGGTAAAGCACGCGCACGGTGAGGACCACCTCGTACGACGTCGCCCGCTCCTGCTGGGTATAGCCGAAGACCTGGTTCCGATAGGCGAGCACGGTGCCGCGGAGCACGGAATCGGCCTGCTTCTCCCCCGCCGCCGTGAGGCGTCCGTTTCCCTGGAAGGCGGTCTGGATCGCGCTGGTCACGTCCTCGGCGATCCCGAACTCGACCGTGCTGTTCTGGAAGACCGGGATCGCGATGGTCTTGATGTAGCCGGGGACCACACTCGAGAGCGTGTAGCCGCATCCGGACATCATCCAGGGGGCGAGCGCGACGAGGCCGAGCTGGAGGAGGAGCCTACAGCACTTCACCCGGGGCCGTCGCGTCGTGGAATCCATAGAGCTTCATCCGATAGCGGAGCTTGTCGCGTTTCATCTGCAGCAGCTGGGCGGCACGGCTCTGGTTGCCGCGGGTCCAGTCGAACGCGCGCTGGATCACCTCGCGCTCCACCTCGCCGAGCGCCGTCTCGAGATCGATCCCCTCTTCGGCGAACTGCCCGCTCTCGATGACCGCGCGCAGCGCGTCCAGGGAGGAGCCGGTGCGGGCCGCCGGCGGCGCGATGGCCGCCGCCAGGTGCTGCGCCTGGATCCGATCTCCCGTATTGAGAAGCACGATCCGCTCGAAAAGGTTCCGGAGCTCGCGGATGTTCCCGGGCCAGGGATAGGAGAGAAGCACACGGTCCGCCTCCGGCTCGATCCGTTCAAATCCCTTGTTGAACGCCCGGTTGAACTGCGCGAGGAAGTGGTTCGCCAGCGGGAGAATGTCCTCGCGGCGCTCGCGCAGGGGCGGCACGCGGATCGGCACCACCTTGAGCCGGTAGTAGAGATCCTCCCGGAAGCGCTGCTCGCGGACCATCGTCTCGAGGTTCTGGTTCGTCGCCGAAATGACGCGCACGCTGACCGTGATGTCCTTGGTGCCGCCGACCCGCTTGAACGTCATCCGCTCGAGCACGCGGAGGAGCTTCACCTGGATCTGGAGGCTCATCTCTCCGACCTCGTCCAGGAAGAGCGTGCCGCCGTTCGCGAGCTCGAGAAGACCCTGCTTCTGCTGGCGGGCGTCGGTGAAGGCGCCCTTCTCGTGGCCGAACAGCTCCGATTCCAGGAGCTCGCGCGGGATCGCCGCGCAGTTCACCTCGAGCATCGGCTTCTCGCGCCGGCCGGAGAGCTCGTGGATGAGATGCGCGATCAGCTCCTTCCCCGACCCGCTCTCCCCCTCGATCAGGACGCTGGTGGAGTCGGAGGCGGCCACCTGCTCCACGATGGCGTAGACGCGCGCCATCGACGCGCTCTGGCCGCGCACGAACTCGCGGGAGAAGTGCTGGCTCTTCTGCTGCCGGTGGTGCTGCACCTCGCGGCCGAGCTGCTGCGTGGCCAGCTCCCGCTCCAGCACGGCCAGGAGCTCCTCGCGGATCGGCTTTCCCTTGGTCAGGTAGTCGCGGGCGCCGAGCCGCATGGCCTGCACCGCGGTTTCGTGGTCAGGCTCGCCGGTCAGCATGACGACGGCCTGGTCGGGCCACTGCGTCCGGATCCGCTGGAGCACGTCGATTCCGCTCCGGTCGGGAAGGCGGATGTCGAGGAGCACGAGGTCCACCGTGTCGCGCTCGAGCGCGCGGAGTCCCAGGTTGCCGCTCTCCGCCGTGGTGACCTGGTACCCCTCCGCCTCGAGATCGCGCGGGAGGAAGTAGCGGATCGTCTCGTCGTCGTCGATGATCAGGATCGACGCTTTGGCCATGCCCGTTGGGTCCTCATTCCGGTGCTTCCGGCAGAATGACGCGGAAGCGGGTTCCCGCGGCGTCGCTCTCCACCTCGAGCGTTCCGCCGTGGCGCTGCACGATACCATGCGCGACGAAGAGCCCGAGTCCGGTCCCCTTGGGCCGGGTGGTGAAGAAGGGCTCGAAGATGCGCGGCAGGAGGTCGGCCGGGATGCCGTGCCCTCGGTCCTCGACCTGAATGGCGACGGAGGGCCGTTCCCCCGGACGCCGGTAGGCGCGGATCGTGACCGTGCCCTCCTTCGGCGAGGCCTGGACCGCGTTCTGGATCAGGTTCAGGAGCACCTGCTGGAGCTGGTCCGCGTCGGCCGTGACCGTGGGCCATGTATCGGCACCCTCCCGCTCGATCGTGACCCCCGAAGCCTCGATGGCCGGCGAGAGCCCCCGGACCGCCCACTCCACGACGTCGGCGACGCGGGTGGGGCGCGGCAGGATGGCGCGCGGCTTGGTGGCGGTGAAGAGGTCCTGGATAATCGTGTTCAGGCGCACCACCTCGCGGAGGATGAACGCCACGCTCTCGTGGCGCTCGTCCCCCTCGGGGAAACCGCGGCTCAAGTACTGGACGCCGGTCGCGATGCCGGTAAGGGGGTTTCGAAGCTCGTGCGCCACGCTCGAGGCAAACCGCCCCAGCGCCGCGAGCCGGTCGAGCTGACGGATCCGGTCCTCCATCTCGCGCAAGCTGGAGACGTCGAGCAGCGTGGCCACCGCACCCCGGATCCGCCCCTCGGCGTCGCGCAGCGGCGCGGTGCTCACCTCCACGGGAACGCTCGAGCCATCCGCCCGGACGACGTCGTGCTCCGCACCGACCGTCGTCTCCCCCATTTCGAGCGACCGCACCAGCACCTCGTGCCAGGAGCGCTCCGCGAGCAGCCGCGGCAGCGGGCTCGAGCGGACCTGCTCGCGATCCAGCCCGACGATCGTCTCGGCCGAGCGGTTCCAGGCGAGCACGCGGCCCCGCGTGTCGATGGCGACCACGCCGAGCGGGAGGTTCTCGATCACCTCGTCGCGGAAGCGCGCCTCGAGGTCGAGCACCTCCTTCAAGCCGAGGTTGACGAGGATCGGTCCGAGCGAAGGGGCGATCGCCTCCACCTGCGAGAGCCGCTGGCGGGCGTCCGCCCCTTCGATCCCGATCAGCGCCACGACGTGGCGGAACTGGCAGCGGCCGCACGCGCGATGCCCCCCGGCCATCTCCTCCAGTGGAAGGCGCGAGAGGCCGCAGGACTTTCCGCCTCCGACCGCGCCCGGGCAGATCGGCACGTCGCCCGTGAGGCGATCCACCGCGATCTCGCCGCGAACCGGAATCGGATGCCACGGTCCGCCTTTCCGCGAGCCCGAGGGACCGATCCAGAGCTGCCGGTTTCCGTCCCCGAGCGCGATCCAGTGAAGCCAGTCGGGCTGGAGCCAGTGGACCTGCACGCGGTCGGGGCTCACGTCCATCACGGCGGGATCGCCGGCGCGATAGACGGTGAACGAGGCGGGACTCCCGTCGACGGTGCCCAGCCAGAGGCGCGGCTCGTCGAGGGCGCGCGCGAGGTAGTTCACGAGAATCTGATAGGGGCGGCCGGGCTCCGCGTCGCGGGCGGCGAAGGCGACGAGCTCACCGAGACCTTCGAGCTGAACACGCGTAGCCAGCTCGCGCCGGAAGTTCGTCTCGAGGTCGCGAAGGAGGATGTCGACCAGCGGCTCGAGCGCGACGGCATCGCCGCTCTCCGGCGCGCCCTGCTCCTGTCCGGTGAGCGGCGGCAGACCGCAGAGCGAACGAATCTCTTCCGCGCGGCGCCAAAGGCGCTCGACGGCGGCGCGCTGTGTGGGTCTCGG
>DASSLZ010000152.1:0-8899 GCA_035689165.1 Candidatus Eiseniibacteriota bacterium
CACCACCCACCAGCGCCAGTACTCGGCGCTCGTCACGTGCGAGGCGGTCTGCGCGAGGAGTCCCACCGCGTAGAACGCGGGGATGGCGAGGGCCGCGTAGAAGAACATCCAGGGCATGTTGCCTTTGTGTTCTTGATGTAACCGCGTGCGAAGCACGCGGTAGAGAATCACCACCCAGAGCACCAGACCCACCGAGAGCAGTGCCTGCCAGAAGCGGCCAAGGTCGATGTACTCGAATCCTTGATTGCCAAACCACTCCCAGAGGCGCCCGGCGTAGCCGAAGATGCCCGCGTATTCGCCCGCCAGGCTGCCGAACACCACGACAGCCACGGCTCCGAGGAGCCCGTACGCCAGGTAGTGTTGCCCCTTCGGTTCGGTGCGCGCGATCATCGGGGCGATGAAGATCCCCGCCGCCAGATAGGAGGCCGCCACCCAGAAGATCGCGAGCTGGAGGTGCCAGGTGCGCGCGAGGTTGAAGGGAAGGATGCGCGCCAGGTCGATGCCGAAGAACCCCGCGATCTCGGCGCGGTAGTGCTGCACGGATCCTCCGAGCAGCGCCTGGCCGAGGAAGAGGAGTCCCATCACCAGGAAGTACCAGGCGGTCGCCCGCTGGGCCGGCGTGAGCGCGACCTCGCCCGGGGCGCGGAAGCCGATCCGCTCCTGGTCGCGGCCATGCCACCCCAGGAAGCGCCATCGTCCGAACACGGCGAGCATGACGCCCGTGCCGCCGAGGAGCGTGATCAGGGAGAGGACGCTCCAGACGAGCACGTCGGCGGTCGGGCGGTTCTCGACGAGCGGCTCGGGGGGCCAGTTGTTCGTGTACGTGTACTCCTTCCCGGGCCGCCGCGTGGACGCGGCCCAGGCGGTCCAGGCGAAGTAGGCCGTGAGCTGCTTGAGCTCGCGCGGATCGGTGATGGCGCGGGGGCGCAGGCCGAAGCGGGTGCTGGGCTCGGAGAAGAAGGCGGCGTAGTGCGCGACCAGCGAGTCGTGCGCGGCGGACCGCGCCGCGTCGAAGCGCAGGACGCCGGCGGCCGGGTCGTAGCGGTTGGTCCGGAACGCCGCCACGGTCTGGTCGTGCGCGCGGTCGGAGGTCGCTCCGCCGTAGGCGTCGCGAACCATCGTGGCCGATCGGCGGAGATAGTCCGCCGTGTAATCGGGGCCGAGGTAGGCTCCGTGCCCGAAGATCGAGCCGTATTCCATGAGACCGTTCTTCAAGAAGACCTGCTGGCCCGCGGTGACGTCGGCGCCGGTGAAGAGCACGCGGCCGCTCTCGTCCTGGACCTGTTTCGGGATCGGCGGCTCGGCCTGGTAGGTGCGCATCGCGAGGAAGCCGAGGACGAAGAAGCCGAACAGAAAGACGAGGATGGCGGCCTGGAACCAGGTCTTCGCTACGAGGAGGGGTCGCATGGGGGCCTCCGTGATAGACTCGCGCGCGCTACGCCGAACCGGCCCGTTCGCGCCGAACCGGGGCCCTCCTGGCCCCGAGAGGAGGGAATCCTACCGATGAATCCCGAGACCGCAACCCTTCAAACCGAGATCGACCGCCTGGAGCGGGAGCTGGCCGAGGGGCGGGAGCGCCTCGCCGCGCTGAAGCGCAAGGCCCCTCGCCATGCCGTGAAGGACTACACCCTCGCGGGGTGGAACGGCCCCGTGCAGCTGAGCGAGCTGTTCGCGGGGAAGCCCGACATGATCGTGGTGCACAACATGGGACGCGGCTGCCGCTACTGCACCCTGTGGGCCGACGGATTCAACGGGGTCTATCCGCACCTGGCTGACCGCGCCGCGTTCGTCGTCTGCTCGCCCGACCCGGTGGAGGTGCAGAAGGAATTCGCGTCGGGGCGCGGCTGGCGCTTCCCGATGGTCTCCGGCAAGGAATCCACGTTCATCCAGGACATGGGATTCCGGAGCGAGAAGGGATGGATGCCCGGCGTCTCGACGTTCCACCTCGAGCCGACGGGCGGTGTGGTTCGGGTGGCCCAGGCGACGTTCGGGCCGGGCGACCCCTTCTGCGCGGTGTGGCACCTGTTCGACCTGCTGGCCGAAGGAGTCAACGAATGGGAGCCGCAGTACCGCTACTAGCGCATCGCCTTCGCGGCGAGCGTCGCCGCCTCGTAGCGAAACGCCTTCAGGTCCTTGTGCCCGTCGGGGTGGATCGCGTTCGTGAGCAGGACGAGATAGGCGTCCATCTCCGGGTCGATCCAGAGGGAGACGCCGGTCCAGCCGCTGTGGCCGAACGAGGCGCGTGAGAAGGTAGCGCCGCGCGGGGCGGAATAGGGGCTCTCGATGTCGAATCCGAAGCCTCGCCGCACGCCGAGGTTGCCCTCGCACTGATCGGTGGTCATCGCGCGCACCGTCTCCTCGGCCAGGATCCGCCGCCGGCCCATCAGGCCGCGGCGGAGGATCATCTCGCAGAAGCGCGCCACCTCGCGCGCGGTGCCGAACATCCCCGCGTGCCCGCCCACCCCTGCGAGCGCCCTCGTCCGGGCGCGGGGATCGTGAACCATGCCGCGGAGCCAGGAGGCGCCCACCCGCTCCGTCGGCGCCACGCGGCCGCGATCCTTCCTCCGGGTCCCGAAGCGCGTGTCCCGGAAGCGCAGGGGGACGAACAGGAGCTCCTCCGCCAGCGCGTCCAGGCGCTTCCGCAGCCGCCGCTCCGCCACGCCCTGGGCCAGCACGTAGCCGACGTCGCTGTAGGTGAAGCGCGCCCCCGGCGGCGCCTCCAGCGGTTCGCGCGCGATCGCGGCGAAGAGCGCGCGCTTGCTTCCGCCGTAGTCGGGAAGGGGGTTGTCGGGCACGAAGCCGGCCGTATGCGTGAGCAGGCGGTGGAGCGGAATCCGGCCGACCTCGGTGCCGGCCGTCTCGGGCAGGTGGCGCTCCAGGGGATCGAGGAGCGAGAAGGCGCCGCGCGCGGCGTGCTCCACCAGCACCGGCGCGGTCGCCATCACCTTCGTCAAGGAGGCCAGGTCGAAGATGGTGGTCACCGTCATCCGCTCGCGCCGGGGGCGCAGGGCGCGGTGGCCGTGGGCCGCGTGATAGACTACGCGCCCGCGGCGGCCGGCGGCCACGACGGCGCCGGGAATCAGCCCGTCGGCGATGCGGGCGCGGATGAACTCGGAGAGCGGCTTGAATTTGCGCGCGAGGGAACGAGAGCGCGCCCGAGGCGCTGGAGGGTTCACCATGAGCGCCAGAGGATACGCGAAATGATCGGACATTCCAGCGCGCTCCGCCGGGACGTTTCGCGGCGGCGCAGGGGGAGCTCCGAATGATCCCGCTTCGCGACGAGAACCGGTCGGGGAGTTTCCCGATCGTCAACGTGCTGCTGATCGCGGCCTGCACTGTTGTGTTTCTCTACGAAATCTCCCTCCCCACCGGCGGACTGAAGGCCTTCTTCGATCAGTTCGCCCTCACGCCGGGGCGCGTCAGCTACCAGCTCGGTTCCGGCGAGGGCTCCTGGACCGAGGTGATCGCCCCCTTCTTCACCTCCATGTTCCTCCACGGCGGCTGGCTCCACCTGATCGGAAACATGTGGTTCCTCTGGATCTTCGGCGACAACGTCGAGGATTCCATGGGGTCGGTGCGCTATCTCCTCTTCTACATCCTCTGCGGCCTGGGGGCGGGCACCGCCCATTACATGCTGGGCCCCGGGTCCCGCCTGCCGACCGTCGGCGCCTCGGGCGCCATCGCCGGGGTTCTGGCCGGGTATGTCGTGATGTTTCCGGGCGCCCGGGTCCTGACGCTGGTGCCGCTGGGGTTCTTCATCCGGGTCATGGAGTTGCCCGCCATCGCCGTGATCGGCATCTGGTTCCTCATCCAGATCGTGAGCAGCGCCCTGAGCTTCGGGGTGGCCGACAAGGGGGGCGTGGCCTTTTCCGCCCATGTGGGCGGGTTCGTGGCGGGGCTCCTCCTGGTCTGGCTCTTCCGGCGCCGCCGGGTGGTGGTGTAGTTCGGCCCCACGGTGGGTACTACCGAGGTAGTGGTACCCGGGGTATACCACCGTCGCAACTTGACTCAAGCCCGCCATCTGCCACAATCGGTAGGCGCAAAGGGAACCACCCTCTCCTCTAAATCAGGGAACGACAAATGAGTAGCCGACTCCGCATCATCGTGGTCTCGCTCGTGATCATCGGGGCGATCAGTTACCTGGTCCTGACGGGAGTGAAGCAGACCGGGCTCCAGTACATGACCGTGGCCGAGCTGGCGCAGCTCCAGAAGCCGCCCTCGCAGGGAGGCTTCCGGCTGGACGGGAAGGTGGCGGCGGGGACCATCGACTACAACCAGAAGATACCCGTGCTTAACTTTCAGATGACCGACGGCAAAGAAGCGATCGGCGTGGTCTACGACGGCCTCATGCCGGACGCCTTTGGCGAGGGCCGGGAAGTGGTGGTCGAAGGGACCTACGATCAGTCGGCTCGCACGCTCCACGCCTCCAAGTTGGTCACGAAGTGCCCCTCCAAGTACGAGGCCGAAGGTCTCGGAAAGGACAAAACGTGAGCGAAATCGGCAAGCTTTCGGTCATCCTGGCGTTCCTCGCTTCCTGCTACGCGGTCGTGTCGATCGCCTACGGGCTCCGCACCTCCATGTCCGGCCCGCTGCGCAGCGGCCGGCGCGCCGTCTGGACGGTCTGCGGCCTGACGCTCCTCTCGGTGGTTCTCCTGGTGTACAAGCTGGTGAACCTGGACTTCAGCTGGCGCTACGTGGCCGAGCACACCAGCCGCGACCTGCCGATGATGTACCGGGTCTCCTCGCTCTGGGCGGGGCAGGAGGGCTCGCTCCTCCTCTGGCTCCTCATCCTGAGCGCGTATGCCTGCGCGTTCCTCTGGGCCTATCGGAAGCGGCTGGATCCCTTCTATGACGCGGTCGCGATGGTCGTGGCCTGCGTGATGGTCTTCTTCACCAGCCTGCTCACCTTCGTCTCCTCGCCCTTCCGCGTGCTGGCCACGCCGCCTCCCGACGGCAACGGGCTGAACCCGCTGCTTCAGGATCCCGGCATGATGATCCACCCGCCCATCCTCTATACGGGGTACGTCGGGTTCATCATCCCCTTCGCCTTCGGGATCGCGGTCCTCCTCATGAACCGCACCGGCACGCGCTGGATCGAAGAGGTCCGCCGCTGGACGCTCTTCAACTGGATGTTCCTGGGCACGGGAATCCTCATGGGCGCCCGCTGGGCCTACATCGAGCTGGGCTGGGGCGGCTACTGGGGCTGGGATCCGGTCGAGAACGCCTCGCTCATGCCCTGGCTGGTGGGGACCGCGTTCCTGCACTCGGTCATGATCGAGCAGCGGCGCGGGATGCTGAAGACCTGGAACGTGGCGCTGATCGTGCTGACGTTCGAGCTCTCCATCTTCGGAACGTTCCTCACCCGGTCGGGGGTGCTCACGTCGGTGCACTCCTTCACCGAGTCGAACATCGGCCCCTGGTTCATGGGCTTCATCCTGATCTCCAGCACCATCGCCGCCGCGCTGATCCTCTACCGGAAAGCGCTTCTCGAAAGTGAGAACCGGCTGGACGCCGTGGTGAGCCGCGAGGGCTCCTTCCTCTTCAACAACGTGCTCTTCGTGGCGCTCTGCTTCGCCACCTTCCTCGGGACCATCTTCCCGGTGGTGAGCGAGGCGGTCACCGGCTCCAAGATCTCCGTCTCGGCGCCCTTCTTCAACCGCGTGAACGTGCCGATCGCGCTCGCCCTGCTCCTTCTGACGGGCGCGGGCCCGGTGCTCTCCTGGAAGCGGGCGACCGCCTCGGTGCTGAAGCGGAACTTGGTGATCCCGACCTTCGTCGGAGTGCTCGCCGCGGTGATCGGCATTCCCCTCGGGCTGCACGGCCTCTATCCCATCATCTGCGTGTTCGGCGTGGCGTTCGTGGTCTCGACGATCGTGATGGAGTTCGCCCGCGGCCTGCAGGCGCGGAAGGACGTGGCCGAGGCCAAGGGCGCGATGGCGGTGGTCAGCCTGGTCCAGAAGAACAAGCGCCGCTACGGCGGCTACATCGTGCACGCGGGCATGGTCCTGGTCTTCGTCGGCGTGCTCGGCTCGACCGTGTTCCAGAAGGAGGCGCACGGCCCGCTCCGCGAGGGGGACAAGCTCTCGGTCGGTCCCTACGCGCTCACGCTGCGCGGCGTCGAGGAGAAGCAGGTCGCCAACGCCCAGCAGACGCGCGCCGTGCTCGACGTGAACCGGAACGGCAAGTCGCTCGGGCTGGCGCATCCCGCGAAATCGATGTACTTCAAATCGCAGCAGCCGATGACCGAGATCGCGCTGCATCAGACCCCCTCCGAGGACCTCTACATGATCCTCGGCGGCGTGAACGACGACGGCTCGGTCTCGATCCAGGCTTACATCAACCCGCTCGTCAGCTTCATCTGGCTGGGCGGCGTGATCATGGTCTTCGGGACGATCATCGCGCTCACCGACAAGATGCGGCTGCGGCGCGAGGAGAAGCTGGGCGGATGACGCGCGCCCTCCGGCTGCTCCTCGGCGTTCTCGTGGGTTCTGTGCTGCTCTCCGGCGCGCTGAGTGCGCCGGCTTATGCCAAGAAGGACCCTGCCAAGACCATCACGGATGGAATCATCTGCCCCTGCTCCTGTGGAGAGATCCTCACCGGCTGCACGTGCGAGACGGGAAAGGCCATGCGGGCCTACGTGGATGATGAAGTCAAGGGAGGGAAGACCAAGGATCAGATCGAGGCCGCGCTCGTCAATCAGTACGGCGAGGTCATTCTCGGGGCGCCCAAGGCGAAAGGGTTCAACCTGCTCGTCTGGGCCGCGCCCGTGGTGGCGACCGTGATGGGCCTCCTGATCGCGTCGTTCGTCCTCGTCCGCTGGCGCCGCCGGAATCAGGCCGCGGCTCCCGCGGCGCCACCCGCGGACGGCCCGGACGCGCCGTTCCGCACCGACCCCGATGCCCGCGACGCCGCACTGCGCGCGCGGGCCGAAGAGGAGTACCGGAGACTCCAGGAGTGACGGAGTCGCCACGCCTATGATCGCTCTCGCTCAGGTCTGCCTCGCCCTGGCCGTCGCCCTGTTCGTCCTCTCGCCGCTCTGGTTCTACCGGGGGCAGCGGGCGCACATCGAGGCGGCCGACGCTTCCGTCCGCCGCTCGATCGCCGAGAAGAAGGGGCGCCTCTACAGCCAGCTCCTCGACCTCGACTTCGACAAGGACTCCGGCAAGATCTCTCCCGAGGACCACGCCCGCATGCGGGAGGAGACGATGAGCGAGGTGCTCGCGGTGCTCGCCGAGGAGGACCGGCTGGGCGGTCCGCGGCGCGGGTTGAAGCCGACCGTCATCGAAGGGGGGGACCGCGTGGAACGGATGATCGAAGAGTACAAGCGGGCCCGTCCCGCGGCGATCGAGGTGAACCGGTCATGACGAAGCAGACGCTGCGCATTCTCGCGCTTCCGGCCGCGGTGCTGCTCCTGGCGCTGGTCCTGGCGCTTCTCGCGATCCCGGCGTGGGCGGTCACCATCACGGGGCACGTGCTGAAGGGCGCCGAGCGGGCCCCGGTGAAGGACGCTCCGGTCTCGATCCACGTCGTGCGCGGCAACGAGGAGCTTCCGGGCGGCACGGTCCCCTCCGATCCGGAGGGAGGCTTCCGCTTCACCGGCATCACCGAAGGCGCGGGGCTCGAATACTACCTCTCCACCGAGTACGAGGGTGCCTTCTACACCGAGGGGCCGCTCGCGATCCAGAACGGCGCCGCGTCGCAGGACATGCAGGTCTACGAGGTGGGGAAGAACTTCGCCGCGGTGAAGGTGCAGGACCACCACGTGATCGTGGAGCGGAAGGAAGACGGCCTCCACGTCACCGAGATCCTCATCTTCCAGAACGACGCGAACACGGCCTACCTGGGCGTCGGCGCGAACCACGCGATGCCCTCGGGCATGACGGTGGGGCTGCCCGCGTCGATCAAGGACTTCAAGCCGGGGCTGGGACTGGACGAGCCTTCGGTGCACGTCCAGGGGCGCGAGATGATGTCGATGCGGCCGATCCCGCCGGGACAGCGGCCGCTCTCCTTCACCTACACGATTCCGCTGTCCGGACGGATGGATCTCTCGCACCGGCTCTACTTCCCGACGCGCCAGATGACGGTGCTCCTCGACGATCCGAAGCTGCACGTCGAATCCACCCAGCTCACGGCCAACGGAACGCGCCAGCAGGGGGGAAAGACCTACGCCATGTACATCGGCTCCGAGCTTCCGGTCGGCGCCGAGGTCTCGATGAGGGTCGGTGGCGCGGGCTTCTTCTCGAATCCGAAGGTCTACCCCTTCATGGCCGCGCCGTTTTTGATCGCGGCGGCGCTGTGGTTTGCGTCCCGGCGCGGGTCGCGGCACATGAAGGAGAAGCACATGGCGGCGCAGGCGGCGGGCCATCCGGCGGGTGCGCCGTCGGGACCGGCTTCGCGGGCTCCGGTGGCGAGCACCGGTGGGACGGGTATCGGCCCCAGCGCGGGGGAAATCGGGACCGCGGCCTCCACGATGAGTACGGCAGGAAAGCCTCGCCATTCGCCTTCGGCGAATGGCGGACATAATGAGATGGCCGACACGTATCTCTATCTCATCGCGGCCCTCGACCAGGGCGTCGAGCGCGGCGATGTCAGCCCGGAGAGCCACGCGCTGATCCGCGGCAACCTCAAGCGTCGGCTCGAGACGATCCTCGCCGACGAGCCGCACGCGAAAGCCCGCTGACCCACGGCGTGATCGCAGGGGCTCCGCCTATCTCGGGCGCCGTTCTCCGCGCTCTTGGCATCCGAAAACGATTCGAATCGCGCTGGATCCTCCGGGACGCATCGATCGCGCTCGCGGCCGGTGACGTCGTCCTGCTCGCCGGCCGGAACGGCTCCGGCAAGACCACCCTCGCCCGCATCCTCGCCACGCTGCTCGAGCCCGACCAGGGAGAGGTCCTGT
>DASSLZ010000153.1:0-4672 GCA_035689165.1 Candidatus Eiseniibacteriota bacterium
TGGCGGAAGATCGACCGTCTGAAGACCGGCTTCCGCGGCATGGGCAACGTGCGCCTGAAATGGCGCGATCCCAAGACCGCGTTTCTCGAGGGCGTCTTCGCGCGCGGCGACGTGCGCACGGGCGACGCGCTGGAAGCGGCATGGCGGCTGGGGGCGCGGTTCGACGGGTGGTCGGAGTGCTTCGACTTCGATCTCTGGATGCGCGCCTTCGAGCAGGTCGGCATGGACCCGGCCGTCTACCTGCGCCCGCGCGACCTGGAGGAGACGCTCCCCTGGGACCACATCCGCACCCCCGTGGTGAAGAAGTTCCTGGTGGCCGAGCGCGCCAAGGCCTACGCGGCCGCGCTCACGCCCGACTGCCGCGACCACGCCTGCTACCGCTGCGGCGCTCCCTGCTTCACGCCGAAAGCGCGCGAGGGACGGCGCGTCTCGCTGCAGCTCGCGCCGGGCCAGGGGAAGGATCCCGATTCGCTCGCGTTCGCGGTGCCGGCCGATATCACGACCGCCGACATCGAGGCGCGCGTCACCGAGCTCAAGTCGGCCCCGATCGAATCGATGAAGACGCCCGCCGCGCCGGAGCCGGCCGCGCCCGCGCCGGAACCGGCGAAGCCGGCGAACGGGAACGGGAGCGGGAACGGCTACGCCCCGGCCGATCTGCGCTACGGCCGCCGCCGGCGCGCATGGCCCACGACGGCCGCGCGCGGGACGCAGGGCACCCGTTACCGGGTCGCGTTCGAGAAGATGGGGATCGCGCGCTTCACGTCCCATCTCGACCTGGTCCGCATCTTCGACCGGGCGATCCGCGTGGCCAAGGTGCCGATCGCGTACTCGCAGGGCTTCAACCGCCACGCCAAGATCGCCTACGGACCGCCGCTGCCGCTGGGGGCGACGAGCCGCGGGGAATACTTCGACCTGGAGCTGGCGCAGGCGTGTCCCTGGTCGGCCGTCCTCGCCATGAACGACATCCTGCCGGAGGGGATCACGATCACCGACGGCCGTCCGTTCGTGAAGTCGTCGGAATCCCTGATGGCCGCCATCGGCCGCGCCGACTGGAACGTGGCGCTCACCGGCTATCTCATGGACCGCCTGGCCCGGGGCGAGGAGGTGCACCGCGTGCGCCGCGAGCTTGAGGAGAGCGTGGCGCGCTTCCGCGCTGCCTCCGACTGGCCGGTCACCAAGTCCAGCCATATGCAGAAGGGGCGCACCGTGAACGCGCGCCCCGCCGTCGGGGGCCTCGACCTCCTGGAGGACGGAGCGACCCTCGGGGTCCGGCTCTCGTCGCGGCTCCAGGCGCCCGGCTACCTGCGTCCGGACCTTCTATTCAAGAGCCTCCTGCCGTCGTTCGAATTCGATCCGCGCCTCCTCGTGGTCTCGCGCGAGGCCATGTGGGTGGAGCGCGGCACCTCGCTCCTCACGCCTCTCGAGGCGCTCGAGGAGTCGGCGTTCTGGCGGCCCGTCCCCGCGGACGAACCCCCGGTGGACGCCACGGACCCCAACTTGGAGTCGAATGCGCCGCGAGATCATCATCAACGCGAGCAAGTCTGAGACGCGCATCGCGCTGCTCGAAGAGAAACAGCTGGTCGAAGTCATGGTGGAACGGCCCGAAGCCGTCCGCCGCGTGGGAGACATCTACAAGGGGCGCGTGAACGCCGTGCTCCCGGGCATGCAGGCGGCCTTCGTGGACCTGGGCCTGGAGAAGAGCGCGTTCCTGCACGCCTCGGATCTGACGCCATCCGAGTCCGACCTCGACCTGTTCGAGGAAGAAGAGGAGGCGGAGGAGCCGCGCCGCGGCGGCGGACGCGGCGGCCGGCGCGACGAGCCGGTGATCCGGATCGAGGACGCCCTGAAGAAGGGGCAGGAGGTCCTCGTCCAGATCACGAAGGAGCCGATCGGAACCAAGGGGCCCCGCGTCACGACGCAGGTCTCCCTGCCGGGGCGCTTCCTCGTGCTGATGCCGGGGCACGAGCACATCGGCGTGTCGCGCAAGATCGAGGACCGCGCCGAGCGCGCCCGCCTGAAGACGCTGATGCGCGAGATCCACCCCAAGGACGCGGGCGTGATCGTCCGAACCGTCGGGGCGGAGCAGGGGAAGAAGGAGTTCCAGAGCGACATCCGGTATCTGGAGCAGCTCTGGGCCAAGATCGAGAAGCAGGCGCAGCGGGTGCGCGCGCCGGCGCTGCTCCATCAGGAGATGGAATTCACGACGGGGCTGATCCGGGACATCTTCAACGAGGACGTGGACCAGCTCGTCATCGATTCGCCGGAGGAGCACAAGAGCATCCTGAAGTACCTCGCGACCTACGCGCCGGAGCTCCGGCCGCGGGTCAAGCTGTACAAGGGCGAGGCGCCGATCTTCGACCACTTCGAGATCGAGTCGGAGATCGAGAAGGCGATGGACCGGAAGGTGTGGCTCAAGAAGGGGGGCTACATCACGATCGACCAGACCGAGGCCCTGGTCGCGATCGACGTGAACACCGGGCGCTTCACCGGGAAGAAGAGCCAGGAAGAGACCATCTTGAAGACGAACCTGGAAGCCGCGGCCGAGATCGCGCGCCAGTTGCGGCTTCGGGACCTGGGGGGCATCATCGTCCTCGACTTCATCGACATGGAGGACGAGGCCAACCGCAAGGCGGTGTCGGACCTCCTGCGCCAGCACCTGCGCCGGGACCGCTCGCGGACCAAGTCGTTCGCCGTGAGCGAGCTGGGGCTGATCGAGATGACCCGGCAGCGCCAGCGGCCGAGCCTGGCGAACTACTTCAACGAGGACTGTCCGGAGTGCGAGGGGCTGGGGAAGGTCCTCTCCCTGCAGTCGGCCGCGCTGAAGATCGAGCGGATGCTGCGCCGCGTGGGGCAGCGCTCGCGGGAGAAGCAGCTGATCCTGCGCGTGCACCCGGACGTGGCGGTCCACCTGGTGGAGCAGAACGCCGACCGATTGGGCCGGCTGGAGAAGCAGTACCGGTACCGCGTCGAGATCCGGGACGATCCGTCGCTTCGCCGCAACGAGATTCGGCTCTTCCGGGGCCGGACGTACGAGGAGATCACCAAGCAGTACGAACGCTGAGGTCCGGCCTCAGGGAGCCAAAGGGGGTATTGACGTCATGAGCCGTTACGCGATCATCCAGGCACAGGGACTCCAGCTCCGGGTACTTCCGGGCGAGGAGCATGTCCTGCCCAACATGGACCTCCAGCCGGGGGCTCCGGTCACGTTTGACCGCGTGCTCCTGATCGGCGACGAGGGCGGCGTGCAGGTCGGCCAGCCGCTCGTGGCCGGCGCGTCCGTGACGGGCGAGGTCGTGCGTTCGGAGCGCGGCAAGAAGGTCACCATCGGCGTGTTCAAGCGCCGCAAGAAGTTCCGTAAGAAGACCGGCTATCGGGATACGCTCACGCGGGTGCGCATCCTCGACATCGTCGGCTAGCCGAGGACAAAGGAGAGAACGATGGCGCACAAAAAGGGTGTATCCAGCTCCAAGAACGGACGCGATTCGCATTCCCAGCGACTCGGCGTCAAACGGTTCGGGGGCGAGCGCGTGAAGGCGGGGAGCATCCTCGTCCGGCAGCGCGGCACGGTGTACCGCCCGGGGCTTCTGGTCGGGCGCGGCAAGGACGACACGCTGTTCGCCCTGGCGACGGGCGTGGTGGTCTACCGCCGCCGCGGCAAGGGAAACGTCACGGTTTCGATCGAGCCCGCCGAGGGCATCCCGGCGGTTGCGGGCGCCCAGCCCACCGAGGCGGCCCATGCCTAAGATCACCGTGGTCGGCGCGGGGAACGTCGGCGCGTCGGCCGCGCTCTACGCGGCCGAGGCCCAGCTCGGGGACGTGACCCTGATCGATATCATCGAGGGCGTCGCGAAGGGGAAGGCGCTCGACCTGCTCGAGGCCGGTCCCGTCCGGCACTACGACTCCCTGATCGAAGGCAGCGGCGACATCCGCGCCGTGGCCGGGAGCGATCTGATCATCGTGACCGCCGGGCTTCCCCGGAAGCCGGGCATGTCGCGGCTGGATCTCTTGAAGGCGAACGCCGACATCATCCGCGGCGTGGCCGAAGCGATCCGCGACCACGCGAAGAACGCGTTCGTGATCCTGGTCACGAACCCGCTCGACGTGATGGCCTACCTCACGTTCCGCGTCACCGGATTCCCGCGCGAGCGGGTGATGGGGATGGCGGGCGTGCTCGACTCCAGCCGGTTCCGCACGTTCCTCGCGCAGGAGATCGGCGTCTCGATCGAAGAGGTGCAGGCGATGGTGCTGGGCGGCCACGGCGACACGATGGTGCCGCTGGTCCGCTACACGACCGTCTCCGGCATCCCCGTCGAGAAGTTCATCGCCAAGGAGCGCCTCGCCGAGATCGTGCAGCGCACGCGCGACGGCGGCGCCGAGATCGTGAAGCTGCTCCAGACGGGCAGCGCCTTCTACGCGCCGGCGGCCTCCGCGGTGCAGATGGCCGAGGGCATCCTGCGCGACAAGAAGCGGCTCCTCCCGGTCGCCTGCCACCTTCAGGGCGAATACGGCTTCCGCGACATCTTCCTCGGCGTGCCCGCCATCTTAGGCTCGCGCGGCCTGGAAAAGATCGTGGAGCTGGAGCTCACGCCCGAAGAGAAGTCGGCGCTCGCCAAGTCGGCGGAGGAAGTGAAGAAGGGCATCGCGGACCTCTCGCTCGAGCCCGTCGCGCACT
>DASSLZ010000154.1:0-21760 GCA_035689165.1 Candidatus Eiseniibacteriota bacterium
CAGATGTTCCGCGCGGCGCTGGAATATCCCGGATTCTCGTTCGTGCACGTGCTGGCGGGATGCGTGACCTACCAGACCCCCAAGTACGCCGACGAGGTCTATCAGCGTTGCGATCTGCTCCCCGACAGCTACGACCCGGGCGACTTGAGCCGGGCGATGGAGGTGGCGCGCGCGGAGCGCTTCTCGCTGGGGATTCTCTACAAACGCCCGCCCGAGGCCCCGGCCGCGACGTCGCCGTGGGAGGGAGAGGCGAGCATCTGGCCGTCGACGGCGGAGGCGAATCGGGAGCGCCCGGGGGAGTAGGCGCCAGAAAACGAGACAGTTAACATATAACTAAACTTGCGCCGGGTTGCTCGGACTCGCCCCGGGGCGAGTTGGGTTATGTCAACTCCACGTCAGCTTCCGTTACCTGTTCGGGATCAATCGAACTCGAACTTCGAGTCGGCCGGGGTCTGATCGGGTCCGACTCGTCCCGCCTGGATGTCCGCGCGGTTATAACTCTCGCCCTTGACCGGCGCGCCGAAGATCCGCCGCAGCGTGTTGATCTGGCCCACGTGGGAGAGCGCGTCCGCGATCGGTCCCTGGAAGAGGCGTTCCACGGAGTAGCTCAAGGGCTGGTCCGACGCGAGGTAGGCGTCGAACGCCTGCATGGACGCATGGAAGCGCCGGATCTCGTCCGGCCACGGCTGCGGCGTGGCGTTGTTCCACGCCGGCTTCCCACACGCCATCGAAAGCCCCCAGTCCATCAGATCCCCGAGGTGAGCCACGATCTCGACCGGAGTTCGGGTCGTGGGAGAGGCGCGGAACGTCGCGAACTCGGGAGGAGCGTTCCGGGTCGCCTTCGCTCCGCGATAGGCCAGCGTGGCCAGGGTGTGGCGTAGAAACTCGCGATCCGATGCCATGGCGTCTCCTGGGTTCAGAAGTGGCGTGGCTCAGCCTGGAAGGGTTCTCTCTGCCCGTGTTTGACCGCTGCCGCCGCAACCCTTATACTCCCACGTCTTGCTTCGGCTTTGCATTGGTGGGGTCGTAGTTCAGTTGGTTAGAACGCCTGCCTGTCACGCAGGAGGTCGCGGGTTCGAGTCCCGTCGACCCCGCCATTTTGTGCACGTAACTTCAAGCGCTGCTCCCCACTAGACCCATGGAAGGGGAATGAGCCTGACGAGATCCCGGGTATCCAGAGTCCTCGCGTTCGCCGCGATCCTCGCGGTGTGCGGCGCCACGGGCTGCACCGAACGCAACATGGGCCGCGCCGACAACGACGGCTGGACCAAGGTGGATACCGGCTCCAAGGCCGTCCAGCCCACAGCACCCCTGCAGCACGCCGAGGCGGTCAACGTCACGTACTACTACCTTCCCGGCTGAATGGTCTGCGCGCGGTTGAGACCCGCCGTGAGCGGGCTCGAGCAGGAGTTCCCGGGGAAGGTGAGCGCACGCACCATCGAAGCCACCGACCCCGAGCGCGCGGACGAGATCCGCGGCCTGGGATTCGCGACGCACGGCCTGGTGATCCGCTCCAAGGACGGCGCCGTCCTCTTCAAGCAGCCGGACCACACGGTCGACATCTCGGCCGTGGAGGGCGCCATCCGGCAGATCCTCGCCCCGAAGACCTGAATCGCCGGCGCACCGCCGCACGTCTGTGAAACGGTTCGCCGCGCCACACGACCGCGGATTCTATCTTCTCCCGGCGCGAGTCCGGCCGCTCGTGAATTCCCTTCAAGTTGACCTAATTACTTGCGCTGGCGCAGGTAACATTTATGTTAATCGCGCTAGTGCGGAGTAGATCATGCGCTTACACGAAATCGGGTAGAGACCATGAATCCGCATGAAGTCGTCCTCCACACCGACCGGCTGATCCTCCGACAGTTCCGCCAGGACGACATCGACGCGTACGCGGCGATGCACGCCGATCCCGACGTCATGCGCTACATCGGCGACGGGAAACCGCTCTCACGCGAGGAGGCGTGGCGGAGCATGGCCGCCATGGCGGGGCACTGGATCTTGCGAGGCTACGGCATCTGGGCGGTCGAGGAGCGCGCCAGCGGCCTCCTCGCGGGGCGCGTCGGCCTCTACTACCCCGATGGCTGGCCGGGGCAGGAAGTCGGCTGGACCCTGGCGCGCCCGTTCTGGGGAAAGGGCTATGCTTACGAAGCCGCCCGCGCCGCGTTCGCCTATGCCTTCGATACGCTCCGGTGGCCGCGCCTCATCAGCCTGATCGACCCCGAGAACAGCCGGTCGATCGCGCTCGCGGAGCGGCTGGGGGAGCGGCTCGAGCGGGAGGTGGGGCTCCGGGGCCGGCGCACGCTGCAGTACGGCATCGACCGCCCCGCCGGCCTCGCGCCGGCGCACGGAGGCCGCTCCGGCTCATAGCGACCTCTTGTCGGGGCGCTGCCGGGCTGCCAGGTGGATCTTCTTCCACCGCCGCTGCTCGGCCAGCCGGAGCCTCAGGTCGGTCTTCCGAGCCTGGTAGTTGACCTCCCGCTGCAGCTTGCCGTAGCTCGCGAAGCGGCCCGAATCGAGCGAGCCGTCTTCCAACGCGGCGCGCACGGCGCATCCCGGCTCGGTCTGGTGGGTGCAGTCGCGGAACCGGCAGCCCGCCGCGACCGATTCCACGTCCCCGAACGTCTGCGACAGACCCTCTTCTCCCTCCCAGAGCAGCACGGTGCGCATCCCCGGCGTGTCGAGCAACAGTCCCCCTGCCGGTAGCTGAACGATCCTCCGCGACGTCGTGGTGTGCCGGCCGCGGTCGTCGTCGTCGCGGATCTCCTGGGTGCGCATCACCTCTTCGCCGGCGAGTCCGTTCACGATCGTGGACTTTCCGACGCCGGACGATCCGACGAGCGCCGCCGTGCGGCCCGGCGCGAGATAGGGAAGCAGCGGATCGAGTCCGTTCGGCGTGAAGGCGCTCACCGCGTGGACCGACGCGCCCGAAGCGGCGCGCTCCACAGCGGCCCGCTCCTCCGCCGCGTCCGGACGGAGATCGGCCTTGCTCAAGACGACGACCGGCTCGGCGCCACTCTCCCACAGGAGGGCGAGATAGCGCTCCAGCCGCCGCACGTTGAAATCGCGATTCAGCGACTGCACCAGAAACACGGTGTCCACGTTGGCCGCGACGATCTGTTCGCCCGTTCCCTTGCCCGGATCCTGCCGGGAGAAGCGGGTTTTCCGCGCGAGCACGCGATGGATCACGGCCCCGTCGATCGCGGCGCCTCCATTCCCGGCCGCGGAGCCCGGGAACCGCGCCAGCACCCAGTCGCCGACGCAGGGGAGAGCGGCCGGCTCCCCCTCGGATTCATGGCGCAGGCGTCCCGCCACGGTCGCGCGGCACGCTCCTCCCTCCCACCACAGCGCCCAGCTCCCGCGCTGCTCTTCGTAGACGCGGGCGGGTTGCCACTCGGGATCGGTATTCGATGGCACCTGCTGCTCGAAGAACGGATTCCAGCCAAACGATTCCAGTCGGGTCACGACGGTCTTCCTCCGGATGAATGGGAATGCCCATGTCCGGTTCCTCGCCCAGGCCGGTGACCGCGCATCGCGCAAAGCGCGGGCAAGGCCCTGCAGACGCAGGAACACCCTGCGAACGCAGCGACCCCGCGGGCCCACGAAGGCGCGCGCGATCGGTCAGCGAGATTGGGGCGAAGGAACCGGTGGAGCGGTTGGGCCGGCCAGCGGCCCGCTACGGCCTAACGGCCGGACACAGCTCCGAGGGCGGCAATGGCTAGGTTCGTCATGGTCATGCCCTCCATCGTTGAGGAAGACTGGGTTGCGGTGGTGCTGCGACGACGACGAAGATTATATCAGAAACGTCACCCGAGGGCGCACTCGTTACGGCCGCCCTCGAGCTGCTGCGCCTCCATGTCCCACACTTCCAGGAGGCCCAGGTTCACCGCCTTGATCTTCTTGTAGGCGTCCGGCGCCTTGCCCACCTTGGCGCCGACCCACGAGAGAAACGCGTCCCGATCCTTCATGGCGAGCGGGACGTTGCTCTCGAGAAGGCGCCCGAACGGCCGGCCGACGCTCTGGTCCGGCTCGCGCTCGCTCGGCGAGGCGTAGTGCGCGGGGTAGACGCGGGTCGCGGGGTCCCACTCGCGGCGCGCGCGTTCCAGGCTGTCCCACAGCACCGGCGTCCACGCGTCGGACTTGCCTCCCAGGTCGGGGCGCCCCACCGAATTCACGAAGATGAAGTCGCCCGTGAGGGCGGCGTCGCCGGCCATGAAGGTGACGCTCCCCTCGGTATGGCCCGGCGTGTGGCGGACGCAGGCCTCGGTATGGCCCACCCGGATCGCCGAGCCCTCTTCGATCGGCGAGAAGGGAATGGCGGCGGGTCTTCCGTCGAAGGGATACACGGCGTCGCCGGGATGCAGGTAATAGGGAATCTGGAGCGAGCGCGCCAGCGCGGGGCCGCCGCTGATGTAGTCGGCGTGTGCGTGCGTGTCGGCGACCGCGACCACGCGGCATCCCAGCTCGCGCGCGTGATCCAGGTAGGGCTGCGCCTTGCGCGGGGGATCGACCAGCAGCGCCTCTCCCTTCGATGCGAGCAGGTATCCCGTCGCGCCCTTGGCCACGCGGTCGAACTGCACGAAGTGATCGAACCCGGCCGGCGGCGCCAGCTTCCGCGGCATCACCGCCAGATCCCACGCGGCCATGCCGCCGCGCATCGACATCGCGTCGTAGCCCAGGTGATTCAGGAACTGCGCCACCTGCTTGCTGCTGTTCCCATGCCCGCAGACCACGGCGATCGGACCGTCGGGCGGAAGCTTCTCCTTCACCGCTCCGCGCAGGGCGAGCAGCTCGGAGCCGCGGACGTTCACGAACCGGTCGGAAGGGAGCAGGTCGATCCGTCCGGCCGCGACCGCCTCGGGCGTGCGGACGTCCAGGACGCGCAGCGCGGCTCCCGATTCCAGCCGCTGCACCAGTTCTTCGGGGGTGATCTCGGGGATGGAGGTCATGGATGCAGTGTGGCGAACGGGCGTGGGTCGCGTCAAGGCTCCTGGCCAGAACGCTTGTCGCGCCGGTCGGGACCGGTCAAGATGCGCCCCATGCCGTCTCACGTCCGAACCATGCACACGACCGGGACCGGCGTCCTTCCGGGGCTCGCGCTCAGCCTCCTGGTCGCACTGCTGGCGCGCCTGCTCCACCAGGCGGTCCCGCATGGCGTGGCCGCCGCGGTCGGCGAGGTGGTCCTCGCCGTGCTCCTCGGGCTCCTGATCGGCAACATCATCGGACTCCCACCGCTCTTTGCGCCCGGGGTCCGCTTCTCGTTCCACGCCGTTCTGCGGATGGCCATCGTGCTCCTGGGTGCCTCCTTCTCGGTGCAGCAGGTCGCCTCGATCGGGGGGCGCGCCGTGATCATGGTCGTCGTCCTCATGACGATCGCGCTGATCGCGGCCCATGCGCTGGGAAAGGCGGCGCGCGTGCCGCCGCGGCTGGCCACCCTGATCGGCGTCGGAACCGCGGTCTGCGGCAACTCGGCGATCGTCGCGACGGCGCCGGTGATCGGGGCCCACGACGACGAGGTCTCCTTCGCCATCGCGACGAACACGCTCTTCGGGACGCTGGCCGTGTTCCTCTATCCGCTGATCGGCCACGCGCTGCACCTGCGCGATCCCGCGTTCGGAACCTGGGCCGGCTCCGCCGTGAACGACACCTCGCAGGTGGTCGCGACCGGCTTCGCCTACAGCGACGGAGCGGGAAGGATCGCCACCGCGGTCAAGCTGACGCGGAACGCGCTCATGGGCGGGGTGATCGTGCTGATGGGTCTGCTGCATGGCGGGGCGCGGCATGACGTCGAGGGAAGCGGCGCGACCTCGGCGGGGGCCCCGGCGCGCGGGGGGTTCTGGCTCCGCGTGAAGCAGTCGATCCCGCTCTTCGTCCTCGGCTTCCTGGCCATGGCGGCGCTGCAGTCGGCGGGCGTGTTGCGCTGGCTTTCCATCCGCGCCGGTCGTGACCTGTCCGCCGACGCCCAGAACGTGGCCCGCGTCCTGATCCTGATCGCCCTGGCCGGGGTGGGGCTCTCGACCAGGATCGCGTCGATGCGCCGCGCGGGGCTTCGCCCCTTCTACGTGGGCCTGGTCGTGGCGACCGCCGTGTCCGCCGTGAGCCTTCTCTGGATCCACACCGTCGGTCCGGCGGGAGGATCATGACCCCGCGCGCGAACAAGGGCGGGAGCCCGCGGCTTCCCGAGCTTCCGAAGGGAATCTACGTCCGGCGTCCGAGGCAGGAGGACGGCCCCGAGATCGCCGCGCTCATGAACGCCGTGGACACGGCGGACATCGGCGTGGCCGAGAACACCGTCGAGGAGGTGTACGAGACTTGGGCGCTCCCCCGATTCCAGAAGGAACGGGACGCCTGGATCGTGCTGGAGGGGACCGGGAAGGTCGTCGGCTATGCGTTCGCCTGGGACCGGAAGCCGCACCTCGAGATCCAGGCCGATTCCTACGTCGCACCGGCGCTCGCGGCGAGCGGGCTGGAGGAGGCACTCCTCGACCGGATCGAAGAGCGCGCCCGGGAGCACCGCGCGGCGGCGCCCAAGTCCGAAGAGGTTCTGATCCGCGGCTTCACCTCCCCGACCGGGAAGGAGCGGATCGCGGCGTTCCTCTCGCGGGGGTATGCCCACGTCCGGACCTTCTGCCGGATGACCATCGACCTGGGCGCCCCCGACACGATTCCCGCCGCCCGATGGCCCGCCGGCATCGAGCCGCGCGGCTACGTTCGGGGACGGGACGAGAAGGCCTTCGACCGGGCCATCCAGGAGTCGTTCGCCGACCACTTCGGCTTCGTGCTCGAGCCGCACGAGGAGTGGATCGCCCGCCGCGTGGACCAGTCGGGCTTCGACGCCGGGCTCTGGACGCTGGCGCTGGAGGGGAAGGAGCCTGCGGGAGCGATCCTTGCGTACGCGCCGGACGGTGAAGGATGGGTGCGGGAACTGGGTGTCCGGCCGGCGTGGAGAGGGCGGGGACTGGGGCGCGCGCTCCTCCTGCATACGTTCACCCTTTTCGCGCGGCGCGGCATCCAACGGGTCGGACTCGGGGTCGACATGGCGAACGCAACGGGGGCGACGCAATTGTACGAATCGGTTGGAATGCGTGTCGCGTTCCGTCACGATCTCTACGAGAAGCGGCTCGGCCCCGGACTGGCTTCGTAACCCATTGCGCGTCCGGAAGTAGCGCGTGAGACAAAAATGGCTCACCCTGCCGCGTCGTTTTCCGTTGACGGCCCACGTGGGGGTACTTAATTTCCCGACGCGGTTTTTTTCGATGGCGCCCGCCGCTCGATGAAATGGACCGGGATTGAGGGATTGCGCGATGACGTGGTCAATGGCTGCATCCGGAAGCGAGTTGTTCGAGCCGATCGCCCGGCGCCGCTCGGACATTTTCGATCGGGACCCGTTCGACGACGACGAGGAAGAGAATCTCGAGAACGGCGAATTCGATGACGAGGACGAGCTCGACGAGGACGAGGAAGAAGACGAGGACGAGTTCGAGGACGACGACTACGACGACGACGACGACCTCGAGGAGGACGAGGAGGAGGAGGACGATCTCTAGTTCGGCTTCGCCCTTCCAGGTCACGACGCCTTGATCCGCGCGGCGGCTCGCCGCGCGGATTTCCATTCCGGGGGGATTCCGTGCCGCGTCCAAGCCGCATGAAGCTGGCCTCGCCCGCGCCCGCGCTGTTCCTGGGCCTTCCTCCGGAATCCTGCCGGATCGAACGCGCGCGCGTGGCCGTGATCCCCGCGCCCTTCGACCAGACCACGAGCTACCTGCCCGGCACCCGCTTCGGCCCGGCCGCCATCCTGAGCGCCTCGCGCCAGGTGGAGTTCTACGACGAAGAACTGGACCGCGAACCCTGCGACATCGGCATCGCCACGCTCGAGGAGATCGAGGTCGAGCCCGCCGACATCGAGTCGGGACTCCGTCGCCTGGAACAGGTCGTGGAATCGCTGGACGAGCGGGGGATCGTGCCGCTCACGCTGGGGGGCGAGCACTCGCTCACCCTGGCGCCGGTGGCCGCGCTACGCCGCCGCTATCCCGAGCTCTCGGTGATCCAACTGGACGCGCACCTCGACCTGCGCGACGCCTACCAGGGAACGAAGCTGAGCCACGCGAGCGTCATGCGCCGGATCCGGGAGCTCGGCGTCCCCACGGTCCCGGTCGGGATCCGGAGCGTCTCCCGCGAGGAAGCCGACTACGTGCACGCCGAGAAGGCGCCCGTCTTCCTGGCGCGTGAGATCCGCGCCGGGGGCCTGGACGTGGAGGCCATCCTGGGGGAGCTGGGCAATCCGGTCTACGTCACCGTGGATCTCGACGCCTTCGATCCGGCCTACGTTCCGGGAGTCGGCACGCCCGAGCCGGGCGGCCTCACGTGGGACGAGGGGCTTCGCCTGCTCCGCGCCGTGTTCGAGCGGCGACAGGTGGTCGGCATCGACGTGGTCGAGCTGTGCCCCATCCCCGGGCAGATCGTCTCCGATTTCTTCGCGGCGAAGCTGGTGAACAAGCTGATCGGCTATCTCGGGCTCGCTCCGAACGCCGTCTCGGCGCGCCGCCGCCGTCCCAAGTCTCCGCGCGGCTGACCGTCATGCCCGCCGCCGTGCTCCGCCTGGCCAAGAACCAGGAGCGGCGCATCCGGGCCGGGCATCCCTGGGTCTTCAGCAACGAGATCGAATCGGTCGAGGGCTCGCCCGAATCGGGGGGCGAGGTGCTCGTTCACGATCACCGCGGCGGGGTCGTCGGCGTGGGGCTCTACAACCCGAATTCCCTGATCGCGGTGCGGCTCTTCGCGCGGCGCGAGCGTCCCATCGACGCCGACCTCTTCCGCGAGCGGATCCGCGCCGCGCGCGCGCTCCGCGACCGCATCTACCCCGTCGAGACGACATACCGGCTGATCTACAGCGAAGGGGATTTCCTGCCCGGGCTGATCGTGGACCGCTACGGCGACTATCTGGGCGTGCAGAGTCTGACCGCCGGGATCGAGCGGCGGCTGGACGAGGTGCTGGACGCGCTCCAGGAGGTGATGCAGCCCGCGGGCATCGTCTGCCGGCGCGACGCGCCGGCGCGCTCCTACGAGAACCTGCCGCTGATGGAGCCCGTCGAACGGGGGGTCGTGCCCGAACGCGTGGACGCGCCCTTCCAGGGGTTCGTCCTGACGGTCGATCTTCGCACCGGACAGAAGACGGGGGAGTTCCTGGACCAGCGGGAAAACCGCCAGCGCGTGGCCCGGGAATCGGTCGGGCGCCGCGTGCTCGATCTCTACTGCTACACGGGGCTCTTTTCGCTCCACTGCGCCGCCGCCGGCGCGACGAGCGTCCTGGGCGTGGACCGCTCGGCTCCCGCGGTGGAGCGCGCCCGGGAGAATGCGCGGCGCAACGCCCCCTCGCGCGACGTGGAGTTCCGGGCCGAGGAGGTGGAGCGCTACGTGCGCGACGCGGTCGCCGCCGAGGAGCGCTTTGGTATGATCATCCTCGACCCGCCGGCCCTGGTGAAAAGCCGGAAGGCGCTCCAGGAGGGGCTCCGGAAGTACGCGCAGCTGAACGCCGCCGCGCTCCGGCTCCTCGAGCCGGGCGGGGTGCTCGCGACCGCGACCTGCTCGCATCACGTCGATGCGCCGCTCTTCCTGGACGTCCTGCGCTCCGCGGCGAAGGACGCCGGGCAGCCGCTCCGGGTGGTGGACGTCCTGGGGCAGAGCCGGGACCATCCGGTGCTCCTCGCGGCGCGCGAGACGTCGTATCTCACGATGGTGATCGCCGAGCGGATTCACTGAGGGAGCCATGAACGACAACGCCGAATCGACGCCGAGCCGGAAGGACCTGTTTCTCGGACTGGTCCATTCTTTCCAGGCTGCCGCCATGCAGCAGATGGGGAAGATCATGAACCCCTTCACCGAGAAGATGGAACGCGACTTGAAGCAGGCGCGCCTCTCCATCGATATGCTGGAGATGCTGCAGGAGCGGACCAGCGGGAACCTGACCGGGGAGGAGGCGCGCTTCCTGACCCATGTGCTGACGGAGCTTCGGTTGAACTACGTGGCCGAGCTGGACGAGGACAAGAAACTGGCCGCCCAGCCCTCGAACGAGCCCGCGCCGGGGGTCTCCGGCCCTGCCGAGCCGGGCGCCTAGCCCCGGCCCGGGGCTCCGCCCCCGGGCACTGCCTCCAACGTTCTTGCTCCTGACCCCGCGGCCCGGGGTATCCTTGAGGTCCGGGGTTGTCCGGGCCGCTTCCGGCGACGCGAACTTGCGAGGGTGATTCCCTCGATGAACGATAAAGACGTCCACGCCCCCCTGAATCTGCCGGGCGGCGGGGAAATGGCAGCGCTGATCCGATCGATCGACTGGTCCTCCACGCCGCTGGGGCCGGTCTCCTCGTGGTCGCCCACGCTCCGCATGATGGTGCCGTTCCTCGTAGCGAACCGCTTCCCGCTGCTCCTCTGGTGGGGACCGGACTACTGCCAGATCTACAACGACGCCTATCGTCCCATCCTCGGGAGCAAGCATCCGCGCTCGATGGGGCAGCCGACGCGCGAGTGCTGGACCGAGATCTGGGATGTCCTCGGGCCGCTCATCGATACGCCCTATCGCGGCGGCCCGCCCACCTGGATGGAGGACCTCGCCCTCGAGATCAACCGCCACGGGTTCCTGGAAGAGACCCACTTCACCGTGGCGTACAGCCCCGTGCCCGACGACACGGCGCCGGGGGGGATCGGCGGCGTGCTCGCCACCGTGCACGAGATCAGCGAAAAGGTGGTCGGCGAGCGGCGGGTGCGGGCGCTGCGCGATCTGGCCGCCGGCGGGCCCGAGGCCAAGACCGTCGAGGAGGCGTGCTCGGCCGCGGGGAAGACGATCGAGCGATACCCCAAGGACATTCCCTTCGCGCTCGTCTACCTGGTCGAACCGGATGGCGCGCGCGCGACGCTGGCGTGCGCGGTGGGGATCGAGGAGGATGGGCCGGCCAGCCCTCGAACCATCGACCTCCTGTCGGAGCGTGCGGCGTGGCCCCTGGGCCTTGCGCTCCGGACCGATGCGACGCAGCTGGTGGAGGACCTCGCGGCTCGCTTTGGCGCCGCGGTCCCGCCGGGCCCGTGGGCCGACCCTCCGCGACAGGCGGCCGTGATGCCGGTCCGTTCGACCATGGCCCGGAAGTACGCCGGATTCCTGGTCGCCGGGATCAGCCCGAGGCTCCGATTCGACGAGTCCTACCGGAGCTTTTTCGAGCTGGCGACCGGGCAGATCGCCACGGCCGTCGCCAACGCCCGTGCGTACGACGAAGAGCGGCGCCGCGCCGAGGCGCTCGCGGCGATCGACCGCGCCAAGACCGCGTTCTTCTCGAATGTGAGCCATGAATTCCGAACCCCGCTGACCCTCATGCTGGGACCTCTCGAGGATGCGCTCGAGCGCGGGGCGCTGCCGGACGAGGAGCGCGAGCGCCTGGAGCTGATCCACCGAAACGCGCTGCGGCTCTCCAAGCTGGTCAACGCGCTGCTCGATTTCTCGCGGATCGAAGCGGGCCGGGCCCAGGCGACCTACCGTCCCACCGATCTCGGCACGCTCACGGCCGACCTGGCCAGCGCGTTTCGGTCGGCGATCGAGCGCGCGGGCCTGGAGCTGATCGTCCGCTGCCCGTCCGTCGGGGAGCCGGCCTGGGTCGATCCGGCGATGTGGGAGAAGATCGTCCTGAACCTTCTCTCCAACGCTTTCAAGTTCACGCTCCAGGGAACGATCGAGATCTCCCTCGAAACCGTGGACCGGGAATGGCGGCTGACGGTCCGCGACACCGGCATCGGCATCGAAGCGGGCGACCGGGCCCGGATCTTCGACCGTTTCCATCGCGTCGAGGGCGCCCGAGGGCGCTCGTACGAGGGCTCGGGGATCGGACTGGCGCTCGTGCTGGAGCTGGCCCGCCTCCACGGCGGGTCGGCGCGCGTCGAGAGCGCCGTGGGCCAGGGGAGCGCCTTCGTCGTGCACATTCCGCGGGGGCACGCCCATCTCCCCCCCGAGCGGGTCGTAGCCGGCGAGGCGTCACGGCCCGGGTTGGAGCGGGCGTTCGTGGAGGAGGCGCTGCGATGGCTCCCCGATTCGGATGCCGATCGCCTCGGGTCGTCCGCTCCCGACGCGAACGCCCCGATCCGCGGAGGACGCGCGCGTGCGCCTCTTCCTCGGGTCCTCCTCGCCGACGACAACGCCGATCTGCGCGACTACGTCCGCCGCCTTCTCGAGCCTCATTACGAGGTCGAGACCGTTCCGGACGGGGAGGCCGCGCTGGAGTCGATCCACCGCCGCCCGCCCGATCTGGTCCTCTCCGACGTCATGATGCCGCGGCGCGACGGGTTCGCCCTGCTGCGCGCTCTCCGGGAGGACCCGGACACGGCGTCGCTTCCCGTCATCCTCCTCTCGGCGCGCGCCGGCGAGGAATCGCGGGTCGAGGGACTGGAGCTGGGCGCCGACGACTACCTCGTCAAGCCGTTCGCCGCCAGGGAGCTTCTGGCGCGCGTCGCCTCGCGAATCGTCGACAGCGAGCGGCGCGCCTCCGAGTCGCGCGTGCGCTACGTGCTGGAGAGCGTCTCGGACGGATTCCAGGTCCTGGACGCGGAGGGGCGCTACCGTTATGCGAACCTCGCCATGCGGCGCCTGTGGGAGGGATTTGGGCGCTCGAGCGAGGTGATCGGAAGGCACGTCTTCGAGGTCTTTCCGGAGGCGCGGGAGACGACGCTGGGGAGGGCCCTTCAGCGGGCGCTCACCGAGCGTGTGCCGATCGAGATCGAGACGTTCTACGAGCCGTTCCAGCGGTGGTTCATGGTGCGTTACTACCCCAGTCCCGATGGCGGCCTGTCCATCGTTTCGCAGGACATCACCGCGCGCAAGCTCTCGGAAGACCGGGCGCGGGAGGCGGAGCGGCGCAAGGACGAGTTCCTGGCGACCCTCGCGCACGAGCTTCGGAATCCGCTCGCCCCCATCCGGAACGCCATCGCCATTCTCCAGTCGCGCGGCACCGCGGACCTGGAAGCCCGATGGGCGCGAGGGGTGATCGAGCGCCAGGTGGCTTCGATGGCGCGCCTGCTGGACGACCTGCTCGACATCTCGCGGATCGCGAAGAACCTGCTCCAGCTGAGGAAGGACCGTCACACGCTGGCCGAGATCGTGCAGCGGAGTCTGGAGACGAGCCAGCCGGCCATCCAGGCGGCCGATCACAGTCTCGCCGTCTCGCTGCCCGAGGAAGATCTGTGGCTCGAGGCCGATCCCCTGCGGCTCGCCCAGGTGCTCTCGAATCTTCTGAACAACGCGGCCAAGTACACCCCCCGGGGCGGGCGGATCGAGCTCTCGGGCCGGAGGGAGGGATCGGACGTCGTAATCGGGGTCCGTGACAACGGAATCGGGATCGCTCCCGACTTCCTGCCTCAGGTGTTCGAGATGTTCGTGCAGGGCGCTCCCGCCGCGGATGTATCGGAGGGCGGGCTGGGCATCGGCCTCTCGCTCGTGCAAGGAATCGTGACGGCGCACGGAGGAAGGGTCCACGCGAGAAGCGGAGGTCCGGGCCAGGGGAGCGAGTTCACCGTTCGTCTGCCCGCCGCGCCACCGCGTTCGGATGAAGTGGCTGTCCCCGCGGCCCAGCTCGACCGCGAGAGCATCGCGCGGACCAAGGCGGTCACGTCCGAGGACGCGACCGTCTAGTCCCGCTCGCGCTCCTCCCGCTTCGCCGCTTCCCACAGCCGGTCCAGCTCCGGCAGTCCCGCCTCGTCCACGGAGCGCCCCTGCTCGCGGAGCATCGCGGCCACGCGATCGAACCGTCCCCGGAACTTCTCGGTCGCCAGACGCAGATGCGCCTCGGGATCGATCCGCAGGAAGCGCGAGAGGTTGACCACCGCGAAGAGGAGATCGCCGATCTCCTCGGCGATCCGCTCGGGTGCGGCCAGGTCCATCTCCCGCTCCACCTCCGCCAGCTCTTCGCGGATCTTCTCCACCACGCCCTGCGCGTGCTCCCAGTCGAAGCCCACGGACGCGGCCTTCTCCTGGATGCGGTAGGCCTGGAGCAGGGCGGGCAGCGCGTCGGGCCGCTTGCCCAGGATGGAGGCGTCCGCCGACTCCTTCCGCTTCCGCTCCTCCCACCGGCGCAGCACGCCCTGGGCGTCCAGCTCGGGTTCCGCGGCCTCGTCGCCGAACACGTGGGGATGGCGCCCGATCATCTTGGCGATGTTCCGGCGCAGCACCGCGGCCGGGGTCGCGCCGCCTTCGCGCTCGAGCGCCACCGCGAGGAAGCAGGCCAGGTAGAAGAGATCGCCCAGCTCCTCGGAGGCGCCGTCGGCGTTGGCCTCGGCGACCGCTTCGCCGATCTCGTGCGCTTCCTCGACGACGTAGGGCGTGAGCGTGCGCGGCGTCTGCTCGCGGTCCCACGGGCAGCCCTCGTCCGAAGCGAGGTGGCGCACCAGATCGAGCAGCTCGGCGGCCGCGGCGGCGAAGTCCGAGCGATCCCGGGCGGGGGGCGAGAGCGGCGGGCGCGGCGCGTCCATCGGGCCAGTCTAGCCGAGAGGGCCGCCGCGGCCCCAGCGAAAGCCGCCGTTCTTGCGCGCGCCCCGGACGTGTGATACTCGTGGCTAGCCGGGAAACCGGCGCGCCTATGGAATTTCCGACCTGGGTCGAAGTCGACCTCAACCGCTTCCGCCGGAATCTCGCGGCCATCGCCACGGCCATCGGGCCCCGGCGGCGGATCCTCCTCGTCGTCAAAGCCGACGCCTACGGCCACGGCGCCGTCGAGATCGCGCGCTGCGCGGTCCAGAACGGCGTCTCGATGCTGGGGGTGGCCACCCTGCACGAGGGGATCGAGCTGCGCTCGGCGGGCATCGACCTCCCGGTCGTCATCCTGAGCCCTTGCCTCCTCTCCGAAGTGGACGAGATCATCGAGCACCGGCTCACGCCCTGCGTGGCCACGCTCGGCTTCGCGCAGCGGCTCTCCGAGCGATGCGCCGCGCACCAGGTGCTCTGCCGCGTCCACGTGGAGGTGGACACCGGAATGGGACGCGCGGGGGTCGCCGAGTCGGAGGCCGTGGACTTCGTCGAGCGGCTGACCAGCCTCCCGAACCTCCGCCTCGAGGGGATCTTCACCCATTTCCCCGACGCCGACTCCGGCCGCACCGACGTGAGCGAGGAGCAGCTTCGCCGTTTCGGTGCCGTGCTGCATGCGCTGGAGCTCCGGAAGATCGAGGTGCCGGTCCGCCACGCCGCGAACAGCGCGGGCATCCTGAGCGTGCACGACTCCTACCTCGACATGGTGCGCCCCGGCATCCTGGCCTATGGCTTCTATCCGAGCCGCGCCGTGCCGCACAGCGTGGAGGTGGAGGGGGTGATGGCGTTCAAGACGCGCATCGTCCAGCTCCGCGATCTTCCGCCCGGGCGTTTCGTCTCCTATGGCCGCACCTTCCAGGCCCCGGGGTGGATGCGGATCGCGGTGCTGGCGGTGGGCTACGGCCACGGCTATCCGTGGGCGCTCTCCAACCGCGGCGAGGTGCTGATTCGAGGACGGCGCGCGCCGGTCGTGGGGCGCGTCACGATGGACCTCACGATGGTGGACGTCTCGGCCATTCCCGAGGCGATGCCGGAGGACGAGGTGGTGCTCTGGGGGGAGCAGGGGGGCGCGCGGCTCGATCTGGGCGAGGTGGCCGAGCGGGCGCAGACCATCCCCTACGACCTCCTCTGCAGCATGGGGAAGCGCGTCGTGCGCCTCTATCACAACGACGGCGAGCCGATGAAGGCCCTGACGCTGATCGGCGTGCGCGAGGAGACCGAGGTCATCGAGGGGGGCGGCGCCGCGGGACCGCGCCGCCGACGCCGACGCGTGCGCTATCGCAGCACGAGGAGCGGATCGTGAGCGCCGGGGTAGGGGGAGGGGCATGAGCGACGGCGTGAAGCTGCTCGAGGCCGCGCGGGTCCTCCTTGCGAAAGCGCATGCGCCCTATTCGCACTACCGGGTCGCGGCCGCCCTCGAGGACGAACACGGCGTCGTCCACCCCGGCGTCAACGTGGAGAGCGCTTCGCTCGGGCTCACGATCTGCGCCGAACGGAACGCGCTCTTCGGCGCGCTGGCCCGCGGCGCGCGGCGGTTTCGCCGCATCGCGATCGCCACCGATCCTCCCGGCCCCTGCGTCCCCTGCGGCGCCTGCCGCCAGGTCCTCGTCGAGCACGCTCCCGACCTCGAGGTGATCGTCGCCTCGCCCGAGGGCGCGCCCGAGATGATTCCGCTTCGCGATCTCCTGCCGCGCCCCTTCCTCACGTTCTGATGCGCGACGTCATCGCCGCCAAGCGCGACGGCCGGGCGCTGTCCGAGGCCCAGATCCGCGCCTGGATCCGCGGGGTGACCGACGGTTCCATTCCCGACTACCAGAGCGCCGCGCTGCTCATGGCGATCGTCTGGCGCGGCATGAGTCGCGACGAGACGGCCGTCCTGACCGACGCCTTGATGCGCTCGGGGCGCGTGCTCGACTGGAGCGGGCTCGGGCGCCCCACGGTGGACAAGCACTCGACGGGTGGCGTAGGGGACAAGGTCTCGATCGCGCTCGCCCCCTGGGTGGCGGCGTGCGGCGCGGTCGTGCCGATGATCGCCGGGCGCGGCCTGGGCCACACGGGCGGCACCCTCGACAAGCTCGAGGCGATTCCCGGCTTCCGAACCCGCCTATCCGCCGCCGAGTTCGAGGGCCAGGTGCGGAAGATCGGAGTCGCGATCGCGGGGCAGGGCGAAGACCTCGCCCCCGCCGACGGCGCGCTCTACGCGCTGCGCGACGTGACCGGGACGGTGGAGTCGGTGCCGCTGATCGTGGCGAGCATCCTGAGCAAGAAAGCCGCGTCGGGTGCGGCGGGCGTCGTGTTCGACGTGAAGTGCGGCGCCGGGGCCTTCATGCCGGGCCGCGAGGAGGCGGCGGCGCTCGCGCGGGAGCTGGTCGCGGTGCTCTCCGGCATGGGGCGGAAGGCGCACGCGCTGGTTACCGCGATGGACGAGCCGCTGGGTGCTGCGGTCGGGAACGCGAACGAGACGGCCGAGGCGTTCGCGGTGCTGCACCGGGCCGCGCCCGCAGATCTCATGGACGTGACGCAGGCGCTCGCCGTCCGGATGCTCGTCCTGAGCGGGGTCGCGCGCGAGCGGCACGAGGCCGAGGCGCGACTGGACCGTGCGCTGGAGACGGGCGAGGCGCTGGGCCGCGCCGAGCGCATGGTGCAGGCGCAGGGCGGCGATCCGCGCGTGGTCGGGGATCCGGGCCGCTTGCCGAGGGCCCCGGTGGAGATGGCGGTCCCCGCGTTGCGGGCCGGCTACGTCGGCGCGGTGGACGCGCGGCGGATCGGCGAGCTCGTGATCGCGATGGGCGGCGGCCGGCGCCGCAAGGAGGACGTGGTGGATCCCGCGGTGGGCGTGCGCCTGCTGCGCAAGGGCGGCGAGCGCGTCGATGCCGGCGAGGTCCTGGCGCTGATCCAGGCCCGTCGCGACGCCCCGGAGTGGACGGAAGCGGCGGCGCGCGCCTTCACCATCGCCGACGAGCCGCCGGACAAGTCGCCGCTGGTGCTGGAGGAGATCGCGCCGTGAAGCGCGCTTCGCGGGGGCGTTCGGCGCCGTCCCGAGGGGACCTCCGCGTGGACCCGGCGACGCCCGATCGCTGGGACGATCTTGCGGCTCTGTTCGGCCCCCGCGGCGCGTGCGCCGGCTGCTGGTGCATGTGGTGGCGGCGCTCGGCGGCCGAGTGGAAGCGCGGTAAGGGAGACGGAAACCGCCGCGCGCTCCGGCGCCTGGTGGATTCCGGCGAGCCGCCGGGCTTGATCGCGTACGACGGGGAAACGCCGATCGGATGGATCGCGCTGGCGCCGCGGGAGGCCTACGCGCGCCTGGCCTCGGCGCGCTCGCTCAAGCCGGTGGACGACACGCCGGTCTGGTCGGTCACGTGCTTCTTCGTGACGAAGGACTATCGCCGTCGCGGCGTCAGCGCGCATCTCCTGCGCGCGGCCGCGGAGCACGCGCGGAAGCGCGGGGCGAAGATGATCGAAGGCTATCCCGTCGTGAGCCGCGCGGGGAGGATGCCGGACGCGTTCGCGTGGACGGGCCTTCCGAGCGCGTTCGAGCGCGCGGGATTTCGCGAGGTCGCGCGACCGTCGGCTTCGCGGCGGATCATGAGGAAGGCACTGAAGAAGAGCTAGCTACAGCCTCAGATGCTCCTCGGGCTGCGCCTCGCTGTCGTGCTGCTCCAGATCACGCGGCTCCGATTCCGGCGGCGGGGTGGCGCCGGTGTGGATGTCGCAGTAGCCGGTCGGCTCCGTCCCCTCTTTGAAGAGCTCCATCTCCGTCTCGGGGCAGGCGGGATTGGCGAGCAGGCCCGTCTGGCTGCAGATCAGGCGCGCCACCACGCCGTTGGGAACGGGGAAATCCTGTGCGGGCTTGTTCTTGGTTCCCGCCGAGACCACGTCGATCCAGATCGGGAGCGCCGCCGCGGCGCCCGTCATGTTCGGCCCGATCTTCTGCTTCCGGTCGAAGCCCACCCAGACGCCCGTGACCAGCGAGGGCGTGTAGCCCACGAACCAGGCGTCGGTGTAGTCGTCGGTCGTGCCGGTCTTGCCCGCCGCGGGGACGTTCAGGCCCATCGCGTGCGCCGCGGCCGCGGTTCCCGACTGCAGCACCGTCTCCATCATGTTCGTCATCGTGAGCGCGGTCTCGGGGCTCAGCACTTCTTCGGCCGTCGTGCGCGTCTGCTCCAGAACTTTCCCGTTCTTGTCCTCGACGCGGAGCACGAACACGGGCGTGGTGCGCACGCCCTGGTTGGCGAAGACGCCATAGGACGACGTCAGCTCGAGCAGATTCACTTCCGACGTGCCGAGCGCGAGGGAGAGATCGCTGCCCAGGCGGCTCCGGATCCCCAGCCGCCGCGCGTACGAGATCACCTGCGGCGTCCCGATCTTCTGGAGCAGCTTGGCCGCCGGGACGTTGAGCGACTTGGCCAGCGCCGTGCGGAGCGTCACCGGCCCGCGGAACTTGTGGTCATAGTTCTGGGGCGACCAGTCCTCGCCGTTCCCCGCCTTGAAGGAGACCGGGGTGTCCAGGATCATCTCGTTCGGCGTGTAGCCGTTGTCGATGGCGGCCGTGTAGATGAACGGCTTGAACGCCGAGCCCGGCTGGCGCGCCGCCTGGGTCGCGCGGTTGAAGTTCGATTCGTTGAAGTCGCGGCCGCCGATCAGCGCGCGGATCTGCCCGTTCGTGGGATCGATCGCCACGACGGCGCCCTGCAGGTAGTCGGTCTGCGTCCGCTCGCTCGGCTGCGCCGTCTTCGCCTTGGCCAGAATCGCCGCGCGGCTGCGCTTCCCGCCGATCCGCTGCTCCAGCTCGGTCAGACGCCGCTCCAGCGATTCCTCGGCGGCGTGCTGGAGATCGGCGTCCAGCGTCGTGTAGACGCGTAGCCCGCCCTCGAAGAGCTGGTTCGAGCCGTAGCGCTCTTCCAGGTAGAGCCGCACCATCTCCATGTAATAAGGAGCTGACTTCGTGTCGATGCGGGTCTTGCTCACGCCGAGCGGCGTCTCCGAGGCGGCCTCGTACTGCTTCTGGCTCAGCTTCTTGTTCTGGACCATTGCCGCGAGAACCAGGTTGCGCCGCTTGAGCGCGCGGTCCGGATCGCGGCGCGGCGCGTAGTCGCGCGGGTTGCGCGGCAGCCCCGCCAGCAGCGCGCACTCGGGAAGGGTCAGCTCCTGCACCGACTTCCCGAAATAGATGCGCGCGGCGGCGTCCACGCCGTAGGCGCCCTCGCCGAAATAGATCTGGTTCAGGTACATCTGGAGAATCTCGTCCTTGGTGTACGTCTGCTCGATGCGGACGGCGAGGATCGCTTCCTTGATCTTCCGCGAGACCGTCTTCTCGTGGGTGAGGAAGAGATTCCGCGCGAGCTGCTGCGTGATCGTGCTGGCGCCCTGCTCGGGGCGCCGCGCGATCACGTCCTGCACCAGCGCTCCGAAGAGACGGACGGGGTCGATGCCCCAGTGCGAGTAGAAGCGGCGGTCCTCGATGGAGAGGATCGCGTCCACCATCGGTTTCGGGATCTGCTTCAGCGGGACGACGCTCCGGTTCTCCTTGTAGAACTCGTGCACCAGCTTCCCGTTCACGTCGTAGACCAGGGTCTTCACGGGAGGCGCGATGGTCTGCAGGCTGGAGGGCGAGGGAAGATCCTGGCGCGCCCAGTTGGCGACGCCGATTCCGACGCCGACGGTGGCGCACAGGACGACGATGAGGAGTGCCGCGGTGAACTGGGCGATCCACTTCCAGCGATGGCTCACGGAAGGTCCTTGGCTCTTGGTCCGAGGGCGGGCACGAAACGTACGCTAGGTTCCGTGCGCCGGGGGGTCAAGCGCGACTTTCGCGCTCCGGGCAAAGTTGCTAGAGTTCGCCGTCCATGAACGACAAACCGATTCTGAGCGCCGAGGCGGCGCGCCAGCTCGCGGTCATCCGCTCGGGCGTCGAGGAGCTGATTCCCGAGGCCGAGCTGGTGAAGAAGCTCGAGCGCTCCCTCGCGACCAAGACCCCGCTCCGCGTGAAGCAGGGATTCGATCCCACGGCGCCCGACATCCACCTGGGGCATACCATCGGGCTCCGAAAGCTCCGGCAGTTCCAGGAGCTGGGCCACCAGGTGGTCCTCATCGTCGGCTCCTACACCGCGCTCGTCGGCGATCCCAGCGGCCGCAACAAGACGCGCCCGCGCCTCACCGAGGCCGAGGTGGAAGCGAACGCGCAGACCTACCTCGCTCAGTTCTTCAAGGTCGTCGACAAGTCGAAGACCGAGGTCCGCTGGAACGGGGAGTGGTTCTCCGCGATGCGCTTCACCGACGTGCTTCATCTCACCTCGCAGTTCACCGTGGCCCGTCTTCTCGAGCGCGACGATTTCGACCAGCGCTTCAAAGCCGGCGAGCCGATCGGAGTGCACGAGCTCTTCTACCCTCTGATGCAGGCCTACGATTCCGTCGTGATCCGGGCCGACGTGGAAATCGGAGCGACCGAGCAGAAGTTCAATCTCCTGACGGGCCGCGATATCCAGATGGCCTACGGCGTCGAGCCCCAGGTGATTCTCACGCTCCCCGTTCTCGAGGGCTTGGACGGCGTGCGGCGCATGAGCAAGAGCCTCGGTAACTACATCGGCGTTTCCGAGTCGCCGAAGGAGATTTTCGGCAAGGCGATGAGTCTCCCCGACTCCATGATCGAGCGGTACTTCCGCCTGGTCACCGACGTCTCCGACCAAGAGTGCGCGGAAGTCGCGAAATCCCTTCGGGATCCGTCGGTCAATCCGATGGTGTGGAAAAAAGCTCTGGCCCACCAGCTGGTGCGCCAGTACCACGGCCATGAGGAGGCCGATCGGGCCCGGGACGATTTCGAGAAGCAGTTTTCGCGCCGCGAGATACCGTCCGAAATGCCCGTCGTTACGGTCGAATCGGGCCGTTTTCGCGCCCGGGACCTGGTCATGCGGGCCTTTCCCAATCAGTACACCGGCACCGCCGCGGGGAATCTATTCCGGCAGGGCGCCGTCCATATTGGAGGGGAGCGGGTGACCGACATCGCCCGCGAGTTCGACCTCCGTAAGGGCTCGGAAACAGAGGAGTTGGTCATCAAGGTGGGCCGGAAGTTCGCCAAGGTCGTGGCGGCCTGATCGGACCTCGGGGCCTGTTTGGGCAAGTTATTGTGCAAATGCGACTTGCCGGCCCAGGGATTTGTGCTGGGGTGGGGTTGACAGGGAGGGATAACACAGCTATCGTCTCTTCTTGCGGCCGGCA
>DASSLZ010000155.1:0-8960 GCA_035689165.1 Candidatus Eiseniibacteriota bacterium
TCGTGATCCCCGGAAAGCTCAAGGACATCTGGATGAACGTCCCGGTCGAGGAGGACTTCGCCGCCGCCTCGCCCTACGTGATCGGGCGCGACTCGGGCGGCTATCACGCCCACGACACGCGTACCGGCTACGTCTATTCCATCCGCATTCCCGAAGAGCCGGCGTGGTACGCGCGACGCACCGCGCGCGGCACCGAGATGGCGAAAGTGGGCGTGCTTCAGGGCACCTACCTCGGCATCTACATCGCCAACTCCTGCCTCTTCTGGTATTCCGAGCCGCCGCAGAACTGCCGCTTCTGCACCACCGGCTCCAACGTGGGCGTGAACGAGGTGGCGCAGAAGGACGTGGCCGACGTGGTCGAGGTCGCGCGCGCGGCGAAGGAGGAATCGGGCGTCACGTTCGTGCATTTGAACAGCGGGCACCAGGCGGGCCGCGATCTCGCGCTGGCCGAGCCGTACGTGCGCGCGCTGAAGGAAGAGGTCGGCGTGCTCGTGGGCGTGCAGCTCATGCCCTCGAAGGATCTCCGCCAGTACGACCGGCTCGTGGAGATGGGCGTCGACCACTTCTCCTTCTGCTACGAGTTCCACTCGCCGGAGGCGTTCGCGCGCTATCTGCCGGGGAAGGAGCGCTGGTTCGGGCAGAAGGCCTTCTTCGAAGCGATGGAGCACTGCGCCAGGCTCCTCGGCAAGGGCGCGGTCTCGGGCGAGATCATCGCCGGGGTCGAGCCGGTCGCCGACACGATGCGGGCGATCGATTACATCACCGGCATCGGCGCCTTCCCCACGGTCTGCATCTTCCGCCCGGTGATCGGAGCGGAAATGGAGCGCCACCCGGCGCCCCGTTACGACGACATGCGCGCGGTGTTCGAGCACGTGTACGAGGCGTGCCGGAAGAATCGGATTCCGATCGGCGCCGCGCCCAACATCGAAGTGAGCCTGGTCGTGCAGCCCGACGACACGCGCTACCTGGCGCGGCCGGGCCTGTCGACCTGGGCCTATGAATCCTTCCTCGGGGCGGCGCGCGCTGGAGCCAAGCCGCTCTTCGCGCGAAAGATGAGACGTGAGCTGCGCTGGCCGCAGGCGGCGGCGGCACCCCAGGCCGCTCAGCTGCCGCGGCCGGCCAGCGACGTCGTGATGGGCGCCGGCGCGCAACCCGCGAACGGCGCCGCGCAGGCGGATCCCGTGGAAACCGCGGCGACGACGCCCGGCGCGACCGTGCCGTCGCCCGAGCCGATCGAGACGGTCTTCGCGCGGCTTCGCCATGCCGCGGCGGAAACGTCCCGGCCGTTTCGACTCGAAGAGCGGAGCGGCGTCCTGGACGTGGCCCCTTCCCAGCGCGAGCGATGCCGCATGAAGGTGTTCCGTCCACGCGAGGGAAGAGACCGGCTCTGCGCCTTCTTTTACAAAGAGAGCAACCTCAGCTGGAGCCGCGACCGCTACTCCTACGGCGCCGTGGAATTTCTGCCCGCGCAGGTAACCGAAACGGACATGCGGACCTGGCTCGATTGGCTGGCCGGCGGCTTCGACCCCGACCATCGTCCTCCCCGGCTCAAGAAGGCGTTCCTCTACTCCATCCCCGACTGAGCGGCCGCCATTCACTCGATCGGGCTCTCGCTTCATTGACCCGACTGAGTCGAACCGTCACACTGTACCTATGAAAACAGCCCGAAAGAGGCTCCTGATCGTCGACGACGATCACGATGCCCTTGCCAGCCTCAAGCTGTTGTTGGAAACGAGCTATGACGTCTGCCTCGCCGACAGCGGAGTGCAGGCGCTGACCGAAATGAACCGGGGCTTCTATCCCGATGCCGTGCTGCTGGATCTCATGATGCCCACGATGGATGGCGTCGAGTTCGCCCGGGAGATGACGCGCGTGGGTGTGAGGACGCCCATTCTCGTGATCTCCGGCGACCCCGATGCCGAGCGGAAAGCCCGCGAGATCGGAAACGCCGAGATGCTGCGCAAGCCGTTCACCTACGAGCAGCTCAAGGCGAAGCTCGAGCGTGTGCTGAATGGGCGGCAGACCCCACGGTCGGGAGGCGGCCTCGGATTCATTCGAGGGCTATTCGTCCTGGTGCCTTCACGGCTCGGTGGCGCGTAACCCCGCGGGGCGTACCTCGCCGGTGCGGCTCTACGAGGTCGCGGCGGGCATCCTGGTCGCCGGCGACCGCGTGCTGATCGCGCGCCGCCAGGAGCGCGACCACCAGGGCGGACGCTGGGAGTTCCCCGGCGGCAAGCGCCACACTGGCGAGACGGTCGAGGAGTGCCTGCGCCGGGAGATGCTCGAGGAGATCGGGCTCCAAGTCCAGGTGGGCCCCCTGTGGCGCGCCCTCACCCACGTCTACCCCGACCGCCGCGTCAGCATCTACTTCCACCTCTGCACGTCGTACCAGGGCGAGCCTGTCGCCATCGAGTGCGACGAGATCCGCTGGGTGCTCCCGGTGGAGCTGACGACGCTTCCCTTCGTCGAGGGCGATCTGGTCGTCCTGCCCGATCTCGCGCGCGAGCTGGCGGAGCGCTTCCCGACGCCGGCCTGAAAAGAAACAGCGAGCTGCGGCCACGCGCCCGAGGCGCGTCGCGTCAGCTCGCTGGATTGCCCTACTTCGATTCGTTGAACGCGCGATCGATTCGCCGAAATCGGCCGTTCGCGCGGCCCGGCTACTTCGCGTTCGCCTCCGCTTTCTTCTCGTCGTTCTTCCCGCCGGCTTCCGCCTTCTTCGCGCCGCCCGCGGGCTCCGTCGCGCCCTCGATGGCGAGCCGGATCTCGACGTCGTCGCCGAGCATGGTGCCCTGGTCCACGACCTTGTTCCAGACGATCCCGAAATCCTTCCGGTCCACCTTGGTCGAGGCCTCGAACCCTGCCCGCTGGCCGCCCATCGCCGGACCCGCTCCGAGGAACTCGCCCTCGAGCGTGACCGGCTTCGTGACGCCGTGCATCGTCAGGTTCCCCTCGATCTTCAGCTTCGACCCGTCCGCCGTCACCTTGGTGCTCTCGAACGTGAGCGTCGGATACTTGGCCACGTCGAAGAAGTCGGGCGAGCGCAGATGTCCGTCACGCCGGTCGTTCGAGGTGTTGATGCTCGAGGCGTCGATCTCTGCCTTGGCCGAGCTGGCCGCCGGGTTCGCCGGATCGTAGACCACCGAGCCCGAGAACTTGGTGAACGAGCCGGTCACCTTGCTGAAGAAGTGGCGGATGGTGAAGGTCACGTTCGAGTGGTTCGGGTCGATCGTCCAGGTGGTCGGAGCCGCCTGGGCGGCCGTCGAAACGAACAACGCCGCGGCGAACAGCGTGGCGGCGAGGGAACGTCTGCGGGCGAACATCGTGGTCTTCCTCCGTGGGGTTGGAAGGCGGAGGGGCGCGGGGAGACGCCCCCCTGCCGTCGCGCGACCTCGAGGGGGCTACCAAAGTCCCGGGGCCCCGGAGTTGATCGGTCGTCGCGGTTTGCCTACTATCTCGTGGACCCACACTTGGATGCGGCCGTGGCGAGCCCGATTCCGGCGGCGAACCGCGTGCAGACGCATCTAAACCCTTACGAGGACAGTGTGTTCCCATGACCGGTACCCGCAATCTCATCATTCTGGGCTCGGGCGCGGCTGGCCTGACCGCGGCGATCTACGCCGCGCGGGCCAATCTGGCCCCTTTGCTGTTCGAGGGGATCCAGCCTGGTGGCCAGCTCACGATGACGACGGACGTCGAGAATTTTCCCGGCTTCCGGGACGGGATCATGGGTCCGGCGCTGATGACCGAGATGCGGGCCCAGGCCGAGCGCTTCGGGACCGACTTCGTCCAGGCCACCGTCGAGGCGGTGGATCTGAAAGGCCACCCCTTCCGCGTCACGGCCGACGGCGTCACCTATACGGCCCGCGCGCTGATCGTCGCCACCGGCGCTTCGGCCAAGCTCCTCGGGATTCCGTCCGAGGCGCTGCTCATGGGCCACGGCGTCTCGGCCTGCGCCACGTGCGACGCCTTCTTCTTCCGGGGGAAGCGCGTGATCGTCGTGGGCGGCGGCGACACCGCCATGGAAGAGGCGACGTTCCTGACCAAGTTCGCCACGCACGTGACCATCGTGCACCGCCGCGACGAGCTCCGCGCCTCGAAGATCATGCAGGAGCGCGCCATGTCCAATCCCAAGATCTCCTTCATCTGGGACTCGGAGATCGGCGAAGTGCTCGGGACGGAGGTGGGGCACGTCACGGGCGTGCGGCTTCGCAATCTGAAGACGGGCAAGCTCACCGAGGTGGCGACCGACGGCGTCTTCATCGGAATCGGCCACCAGCCCAACACCGAGATCGTGCAGGGGCAGCTCGAGCTGCACCCCAACGGCTACATCAAGACGCACGGCGGCACCAGAACCAGCGTGCCCGGCGTCTTCGCCGCGGGCGACGTGCAGGACCACGTCTATCGCCAGGCGATCACCGCGGCCGGCACGGGATGCATGGCCGCGCTCGACGCCGAGCGGTACCTGGAAGCGCTGAGCCACGGCCATCCCGAAGCGGGGGCCGCGGCGCCGGCGAAGGTGCCGTCGGCGTGACGGATTTCGCGAGCCCGGCGGCCCTGCTCGTGAATGGTGCCGCGTGAACGACGTCCAGCGCGATGTCCTCGAAGTCGACGTGCTCTTCGTCGGAGGCGGACCGGCGGGTCTGGCCGGCGCGCTCCGCCTGACGCAGCTGGTCGCGGAGCGCAATGCCGCGGCGGCGTCGGGGTCGGGCGAGCCGCCGCTGGGCGAGGTCTCGATCGCCGTGCTCGAGAAGGCCTCCGAGATCGGCGCCCACGGCATCTCCGGCTGCATTCTCGACCCACGCGCCCTGCGCGAGCTGGTCCCTGACTATCGCGAGAAGAACGCCCCGCTGGAGTCGGACGTCACCAGCGACGACCTCTATTACTTCACGAAATCGGGCGCGATCAAATTCCCCATCCTGCCGCCACCCCTCCAGAACCACGGCACGCACATCGTCTCGCTCGGCGATTTCGAGAAGTGGCTCGGCGGCCTGGTCGAGGCGGCCGGCGCCTACGTGCTCCCCAACATGGCCGCCGTCGAGGGATTGTTCGAGGGCGAGCAGATGGTGGGCGTGCGCACGGGCGACAAGGGGATTGACAAGAACGGCGCTCGGAAGGCGAATTTCGAGCCCGGCTCCGACATCCGCGCCAAGGTGACCGTCCTGTGCGAGGGCGCGCGCGGCTCGTTGACGAAGCGCCTGACGCCGCGGCTCTTGCTGGACGAGGGCCGCGCGCCGCAGATCTACGCCACCGGCATCAAGGAGGTCTGGCAGATGCCGGCGGGGCGCGTGCCGAAGGGCCGCGTCATCCATACGATGGGCGCGCCGCTCGATTCGCGCACGTTCGGGGGCGGCTTCGTCTACGGCATGGACCACGACCGCTGGGCCGTCGGCTTCGTCGTGGGGCTGGACTACTGGAACCCGCTGACCGATCCCCATGGGCTGTTCCAGGAGTACAAGCGCCACCCGATGATCGCCGGGCTGCTCGAGGGGGGAACCGTTCTCTCCTATGGGGCGAAAGCGATCTCCGAGGGGGGCTGGTACTCGGTGCCGCGGCTGTCGTGGCCGGGCGGGCTGCTCGCCGGGGAGAGCGCGGCGCTCCTGAATTCGCAGCGCTTGAAGGGCGTGCACCTGGGGATGAAGTCGGGAATGCTCGCCGCGGAGACCGCGTTCGATGCTTTGATTGCCGGCCGATTCGATGCGGAGGCGATGCGCCGTTACGACGAGCGCATCGAGGGCTCGTGGGTGCGGCAGGAGCTCTGGGGCGTGCGGAACTTCCACCAGGGCTTCGAGCGCGGGCTGTGGATGGGCATGGCCGACGCCGGACTCCAGCTCGTGACGGGCGGACTCGGTTTCGGCAATCGCCCGCGGTGGAAGCCCGGACCGATGCACATGGAGAAATTGAAGGAGGCGGGGGTCGCGCCCATTTCCGTGGACGAAGTGCAGCGCCGCTACGACAACGCCAAGACGTTCACCAAGGTGAACGACGTCTACTACTCGGGCACCAAGCACGACGAGGACCAGCCCGCGCATCTGTTGGTGCAGGACCGCACCATCTGCTCGACCCGCTGCAAGGAGGAGTACGGCAATCCCTGCCAGCACTTCTGCCCCGCCAACGTCTACGAGATGGAGCCCGCCCCCGAGGGAGGGATCCGCCTGAAGCTGAATCCCTCGAACTGCGTCCACTGCAAGACCTGCGACATCGCCGACCCCTACGGCATCATCACATGGGTCCCGCCAGAAGGCGGCGGCGGCCCGAATTATCAGCATTTGTAGTCAAGCTGGTCCGAGGGCCGCGCGCCAAGCCAGCCACGACATACTCTGGAGTATGTTGTCGTGCCAATCCGGCTCACTGGGCAATATTGAAGAGCAGCTTGCGGCGAGGTCAACTTGCGCCGGCGCAAGTTAATATTTATATTAATAGCTTCCCGCTTGGAGTTGCCCTCGATTCCGTTTCGATCCGAATGCCGCCGAGTTACCCGCGCCAGAGCATGTGAAATCGGCGACATTTGTCGCTTCGGGTAGACAAACCAACTAGCACATCGGGACGTCCCGCTTTGGCCGAGCGGCTTCGTTTACTGCGCTAGTACCGCGGCACGGTGGGGTCCACCAGCTCGCTCCAGGCTTCGATCCCTCCGGTCATGCTCCTGACCTTCCGGAATCCGTTCTCCCAGAGTAACAGGCAGGCGTCGACGCTGCGTTCGCCGACGTGGCAGTAGGTGACGATCTCCTGATGGGGGTCGAGCTCCTGGATGCGGAGTCCGAGCTCGTCCAGAGGGATGTGGATCGCTCCCTCCAGGTGGGCCACTTCCCACTCCCAGTCGTCCCGCACGTCGAGGAGGATGACGGCATCGTCGCCGTCCTCGATCATCTCGCGCACCAGCTCGGGTGAGATCTCGAATTCCTGGAAGTGGTCGCGCACGTCGATCTCAGTCGCGCGCGCGGCGGAGGCGCTGGCGGAGCCAGAGGAAGTAGACCGACCAGATCACGACGACCGCGATGTAGGCGATGATCGCGTAGTTCATGCCGAGACCCTCCCGCCGGCGGGGCCGGCCGGATCTCTGGGGTCGCGTCCGTGCCGGGCCAACCCCGGCGCCATCTCGCTCTCCCGGTCCATCGCGGCTTCGCGGGCCCACTCCAGCCGGAGCCGCGTGACGAACGCCGCGGCCAAAAAGACGATCCAGGCGAGCATCGACTCGAGCAGCGTGGCGCGCATGTCCCCCGTCATGGTGACCTTCTGCGGATGCAGCGACCCGCGCCACCACTGGATGGACATCCAGACGATCGGGAGATTCACGAACAGCACGATGCCGAGGATCGAGGACACCGTGCGCTTCGCGCCCGAATGCAACGACGCCCGCACCACGTGGTAGCCCGCGTACAGGATCCAGAGGATCAGGAACGTGGTGAGGCGAGGCTCCCAGGTCCACCAGGTGTTCCAGGCCGAGCGGGCCCAGAGCGGCCCGGTCACCATCACGACGGTCGCGAACACCAGCCCCAGCTCGCACGCCGAAGCCGCCATCGCGTCCCAGACCCAGCTCTTCGTCGTCAGGTAAGCGATGCTGCAGGCGAACGTGAACCCGAACGCGAGCAGGGTCGCGATCGCGCTCGGCACGTGGACGTAGACGATCTTCTGCACCGGCCCCATCTGTACCTCGATGGGGGCCTTGGAGAGGATCATCCAGGCGGACACCGCGAGGAGCAGGAAGGCCGCCCCCCACAACGCGCGCCCCAGGGGCCTCCACCAGGACGGATAGCTCACGTTCATGTGCCTGCCTCCACCACGGATCGATTCATTCGCTCGCCTCCTGAATCAGCTCGTACAGGAACGCCGCCAGGGCCAGCCCCAGCACGTCCGACACCGCCATCACCTTCAGCCAATCCTGGACCGGCCCCGCGGTTCCCTCCGCCCAGAGGGAGTGCGTGATCTTGACGGCGCCGATCCAGAGCGGGACCAACGACGGAAAGAGCAGGACCGAGAGCAGGAGCTCGCGCGCCTTGAGTCCCCGCGCCAGCGCGGCGAAGAGGGTGCCCCACGCAGCATACCCGACCACCCCCAGCGCGGCAACGCCGAGCACCCCGGGCAGCACGCGCAGGTTGCCCACGTCGAAGAAGACCGACACGATCGGGAGCACCAGGACGAAGACGCCGCCCAGGATGAGGATGTTGGCGATCGTCTTCCCCAGGTAGATCGCGTAGGGGTCGGCGCCGGTCAGGCGCATCGCGTCGCCGCCCCCCGATTCGGCCTCCAAATCCAGCGAGCGCGTCAGTCCCAGCACGCCGGCAAAGAAGAGCGCGGCCCAGAGCGTCGCGCTGGCCTCGCGCGCCGGGTCCTTGAAGATCGGCCCGAAGGCCACGCTCAGGATCAGCACGAGCGAGGCGCTGAAGAGAAGGAGCGTCGCCACGAAGCGCGCGTCGCGCGCGTAGAGCCGAAGGTCTTTCAGCGCGACCGCAAGGAAGCTCACGCCGCCACCCTGCCCCGGACGCCGGTCCGCCCGCTCATGCCGTCCCCCAATCCAAACGGTGCGCTCAAGCCCCATCCTCCACGACCCGCCCCTCCTGCATCAGGCAGAGCCGGGTTCGGAGCGCGCCCAACCGCTCGCGATCGTGGGAGATGATCATCGTCGCCGCACCCCGGTCGCGCGCTTCGCCGATCAGCCCGTTGAGCTCGGCAGTGCCGTCGTCGTCGAGCGCGGTGTAGGGCTCGTCCAGCAGCAAGAGCCGCGGCTCCCCCAGGAAGGCGCGGGCCAGCGACACGCGCTGGAGCATCCCGCGGGAGAAGCGCTCGACGGGTGTTTTGGCAAAGGCGCCCATGCCGAACCGCTCCAGAAGCTCCAGGGCGCGCTGGTCGGGATGGCGCACCCCGGTCAGCTTTCCGAAGAGGCTCAGGTTCTCCAGAGGGGTCAGTCCCAGGTACAAGAGCGGGCGGTGCGAGGCGAAGCCCATGGCCCGCCGCGCCTCGCG
>DASSLZ010000156.1:0-7409 GCA_035689165.1 Candidatus Eiseniibacteriota bacterium
TCCGACCCCAGCTTGATGGTGTTGTCGAAATCCATTCCCGAGCAGGCGCTGCCGAACGAGGTTGGATTCATGTCGAGACTGTTCGCGGGAACGAACTCGAGCGAAGGCGTGCCCGACGTGACCGTCACGGTGACCGTGAACATCTTCTGGTTCACGCCTCCGTTACCCATCGGGGTGCCGGATGCCTGACAAACACTCATCTCGGTGCTGCCATTGGTAAGGAACCCCGCGCCAGCAGCGGCGCAGGCGATTCCGAACGATGGGATGTGATTCACGTAGCCTGCGAAGGTTGCTGTTCCGTTCATCACGTTGAGATGGATCGCGAACGAGTTCCAGGTCTGCAGCAGAATGTCCGGCTCTCCCGAGGTGCACGTTGCCGTGGAGCCGTTCTTGTTGTGGCTCGTATTGATCCAGGCATCGACGGCGGTGGGCGTCCCGTCCGTGAGCAGGAAATCCGCGACCGTGTTCACGCCGTCGCCGTTGGTGTCCAGCCAGAGGTATTGCGCGTGAGCGGGGGAGACGAGGAGGAGCAGTGCCGCGGCCGTGATCGCGATCCCGAGAACCCGAACGGCGGAATTCATGATGTCAGCTCCCCCCTGGAGGAATGCGCGAACGGCCCCGAGGGCGGCAAGTCGCCTCGACGCGTAAGCGGATCGTGTCGGACCGAGGGTGGTCCAAAGAGAGAACGCGGGTGCGGGGCAGGAACGCACGACTCCCCCTCGGTGGGTGGTGCGCGGCAGTGGGGGAGGGGCCGCCGCGAAAGAGCGGTCAGCTTTGTGATTATGTTAACAAATACCGGGATAAGTAGCAATCCCAAAATGACTTCACAGCTTGTGCGCTACGTATCCCTCCGTAACGAAATCCGTGCGGCCACGAACGACGCGACGACCATGACCGACCCCGCGATCCAGAGCGGCGCGCCGGGGCTGACGACGTCGAATACGAGTCCGCCCAGGAACGGTCCGGTGGCGCGGCCCAGGCTTCCCAGCGATTGGTACACGCCGAGGATCCCGCCCTGCTCGTCCGCCGGCGTGGCGAGCGACACGAGGGAGGAGAGGGAGGGTGTGGTAAGGCCCGATCCGATCGCGATCACGCCCATGACGGCGAAAAAGGTGGCCAGCACGCCGCCCACGACGTGCGTCGGGTCATGGATCGCGAGCGGGGGAACGATGCCCGCGGTGATGAACGCCGCGCCCATCAGCAACAACCCCGCGCGCACCAGGGCCCGCTCGCCGAAGCGCTTGGCCAGGGCACCGACGATCCCCGCCTGCATGACCGCGGCCACGACTCCGACGTAGGCGAACAGATAGCCGATCTGGTGCGGCCCCCAGGCGAAGAAGCGCTCGCAGAAGAGGGCGAGGATCGCTTCCATTCCCGAGAAGCAGAGGGTGGTCACGAAGAAGAGGACCAGCACGAGCCCGACGACCGGCCGCGCCAAGGCCTCGCGGAAGGTCGCGGCGTTCTCGCGCCGGCGCGCCGCGGCCTCGCGCTCCTCCGGAGGCAGCGATTCGCGGAGGCGGAACATCGCGAACAGGAACGCGACCGTGGCGAGCCCCGCCGCGGCGTACGCCGGCACCGAGAACCCCCACTTGCTCAGCACGCCGCCCATGGCCGGTCCGAAGATGAACCCCATGCCGAAGGCGGCGCCGATCATCCCCATCCCCTTCGTGCGGTTCTCGGCGGTGGTGGTGTCGGCGATGTAGGCCTGCGCGGTGGAGAGGGTTGCCCCCGCGATCCCCGCGAAGATGCGCGAGAGGAACAGGACGGGCAGGGAGGTCGCGACGGCGAAGACCAGGTAGGAGACGCCGGTCAGGATGAGCGAGCCGAGGAGCACCGGCCGGCGTCCGATCCTGTCGGAGAGCCGGCCCCAGATCGGGGCGAAGAGGAACTGCGCCAGCGAGAAGGAGGTGGTGAGTAGCCCGACCGTGAGCCCGCTCGCCCCGAAGTGCTCCGCGTAATAGGGGAGGAGCGGGATGATGATCCCGAACCCGAGGAGATGGATGAAGACGGTGAAGAAGAGAACGACGCGCGAGCCGGAGCCGGGAGTTCGTGGGGGACGGGTCGAAGGCACCGACGGATTCTAGGGAGGGCGAGGCAGCGGGTCAATTGACTGACTGGGTCAGTCACCCTGTTGCATACTGCTCGCGTGAATTTCCGCCCGCGGGCTTTCCTGTTGGCCTTGCTCTTCCTCGGTGCCGCGCCTGCCGCCGGCGCGGAGGAGGCCCTTGTTCTTTCCGGTGGCGGCGCGCGCGGACTCGCGCACGCCGGCGTGGTGCTCGGCGTGGAGCGGCGCGGGCACGATCCCGGCATCGTGGTCGGAACGAGCATGGGGTCGATCGTGGGCGGCCTCTATGCCGCGGGATATACCGGCGCCGAGATCCGCGCGATCCTGGTTCAGCAGGACTGGCGCGAGATCTTCACGCCGTTTCCGTTCGAAGTCGGGCCATGGCGCGATGTCCGCTACCCGGTCGTGCGCCTGGACACCTCCACGGGCGCCGCGTTCGGCACCCGCGCGGCGATCCCCGACTGGCGGATCAACCGCCAGCTTGTCCGGTTTCTGTTCGAGCCCGGCGCCCGCGCGGCGGGCAGCTTCGATCGGCTGCCGCGGCGGTTCCGCTCGGTCGCGGCGGACGCCGAGACGGGGGAGATGATCTCGATCGGCTCCGGAGATCTCGCGCGCGCGGTGCGGGCCAGCATGGCAGCGCCCGGTTTCTTCGCGCCGATTCGATGGCCGCGCCCGGACGGACGGGGTGGCCCTTCGGCCGGAACGGGCCGCAACCTCACCGATGGCGGTCTCGCCGACTATCTCCCGGTGGCCGAAGCGCGGAGGCTCGGGGGCGACTGGGTCGTCGCATCGGACGTGATGGTCCCGAACCACCCGCTCGAGAGCGGAGATGCGCTCGCGATCGCGCGGCGCAGCACGGAGCTCTTGACCGTGAACGCGAGGCGGGAGAAAACCCCGCCCGATGTGCTGGTCATTCCCGAGATCGATCCCGGCCTGGAGGAGTTTCACTATCCCTCGGAGCCGGATCCGGTCATCGAGGGCGGTCTCCGCACGGCGCTTCGGGTGCTTCCTCCCGCGGCCGACTCGGCCACGCCGTCCGCCGGCGACTCGGCCACGCCGTCCGCGGGCGGCTCGACCACGCCGCCACCCGCCCGCGCGCCGGGTACCAACCGCACGCCGCGACCTCTTCCGGCCTCGCTCGCCTCGCTCGTGATCGAGCCGGCCTCCGCCGCGACACCCGATGAGCGTCTGAGCGGATTTCTCCGCCGCGCGTTCGGCCGCGTCGCACCGGGCGCATTCCATCCCGATCAGGTCCTCGCCGTCGTGGACCGCCTGTACACGACGGGCCTGTTCGATGGAATCTGGCCCTCGGTCGAGCCCGCCGATACGTCGGCGCCTGACGCGCCCCTCGTCCTCCGGGTGCGCTCGGAGCCCAGGCCGCTCTTGTCCGTCTCCGGCTCGCTCGGGTACGACAACGACCGCGGCGGGCGGATCTGGGGATCGGTACGGCGGCTCGAGGCGCTCGGTTCGGTTCCGTACGACATCTCGCTCTCGGGATCGGCGAACGGCGTCGAGCAGTGGGGCGCCGCCGAAGTACACCTCACCTCTCTCTGGCTCGGCGCTTCGGCGTGGACGCTGGGCGCGAGCTTCGGCGAATCCGAGCTTCGTTTCGCGCGCGCCGAGGCCGATGGCCACCTCGAAGTGGAGCGCGCGAGCGTCTGGGGCGGATTCGAGACGCGCTCCCTGCGCACGGGCCTCCAGGCGTCGGTGGGCGTCCGCACGGAGCAGATCAACGCCGACTTCGGCCCCGAAGGCGGCTCCGCCGGTCCCTGGGTCCGGCTCCGCCGCATCGCGCCGCTCGTGGAGGCGCTCGGAGGGTCCACGGAGATCGGCGCCGAGACCCGGTTCGGCGACGTGGAGTACCGCAGGGCGTGGGCCAAGGGTGGGATCGCCGGCCGGTGGCACGGTGTCGAAGCCGCCCTGGCCGGAGACGCGGCCGTGGTCGGCGGGGAGGCGCCGCTCGACGCGGCGCCCTCGATGGGGGGCGAGGGGCTGGTGCCGGGGCTGCGCGAGGGGGAGCGGCGTGGCCGCGCCCGGGCGGTGGCCGGAGCCGATCTCGCGATCCACACGAAGCCGGTCGCCTTGCTTCGGCTGCGCGCGCGCGGCGGCGTGATCGCCGACGAGTGCCGTCCGGAGCGAGGCATTCCCTACTCGCGGGAGAAGCTCTGGCTGGCGGGCGTCCGACTCTCGGGAATCTGGTGGACCGTGTTCGGTCGCCTGGAAATCGGCGCCGACGCGAGCACCTTGGGCGACCGTCGCGCGATCATCGACCTGGGGACCCAGTTCTGATGCCCAACCCGCCCGCACGTCACCGCGCCGTCGCGCCCGAGCCGCTCTCGCGCTCCTTCTACGCGCGCTCCGCCCTCACCGTCGCGCGCGAGCTCCTCGGCTGCGTCCTGGCGCGCCGGCTTCCCGACGGCGCCGTCCTTCGCGGGCGCATCGTCGAGACCGAGGCGTACGTCGGCGAGGAGGACAAGGCCTGCCATGCGCGCGCGGGGCGCACGGCCCGCACCGATCCGCTCTATGGGCCGCCCGGTCTCGCCTACGTCTACATCACCTACGGGATGCACTACATGCTGAACGCCGTCGCGGAGCCGGAGGGAAGGCCCGCCGCGGTCCTGATCCGTGCCGCCGAGCCGGTCGAGGGGATCGAGTGGATGGTGAGCGCGCGCGGCTCGGGGGCGAAGACCCTCACCGCCCGCGCCGCCGCGGCGCGCCACATCGCGGCGGGGCCCGCCCGCCTGACCCAGGCGTTCGGGATCGATCTGCGCCAGAACCGGGCCGACCTGCGCGGGCCGGAGGTCTGGATCGAGCCGGGTTCGCCCGTTCCCGACCGGCAGGTCGGCACGTCGGCGCGCATCGGCTGCCAGACGGCGCCCGCTCCCTGGGACGCCATCCCCTGGCGGTTCTACGTGGCGGGAAACCCGCACGTCACGCCGGGCACCCCCCGCGGAGCCGTAACCCCTTCGGGAAACGCCTCGAAGCGGCGCAAAACTGGGGGTGGCGCGCGGGAGCGGCATTGAGGATAATCGGCCTCTTGGAGGCGCCCTGAGCCCGCTTGGGCTCCGACACCACGGCGCCGCCGTCACCGCGGGTTCCGCCGCACGCGCGCTCGGCGAGCCGCCCGCACGATCGGGACCGTCGCAACGCAACTGGAGGGGGGCACCTCCTTGTCCGGCATCCTCACCGAACAGAATCTGATGTGGCGGGCGCGCGCCCGGGAAGTGGCCGAGAAATCGGTCCGTCCGCTCGCGGCCAAGTACGACCGGGAACAGGAATATCCGTGGGAGATCAAGCAGGCCATCGCGGACGCGGGGCTCATGGGGGTCTGGATCCCCAAGGAGTACGGCGGCCACGGCGGCGGCGTGCTCGATCTCTGCATCTGCGTCGAGGAATTGTCGCGTGCCTGCGGCGGCGTCGGCGTGCTCTACGCCGTGAACGCGCTGGGCACCTTCCCGATCCTGGTCGGGGGCACCGAGGAGCAGAAGCAGAAGTACCTTCGCCCCATCGCCGAGGGGAAGAAGCTCATCTCCTTCGGCCTCTCCGAGAAGTTCGCCGGCAGCGATGCCGCCAGCCTCCACGCCACCGCGGTCAAGGACGGCGACGACTACATCCTGAACGGCGAGAAGAAGTGGAACACCAACGGCGGCGCGGCCGACGTCTACTCCGTCTTCGCCGTGACGCAGCCCGACAGCAAGTCGCGGCGCATCAGCGCCTTCATCGTCGAGAAGGGGATGCCCGGCTTCCGGATCGGCAAGGTCGAGGACAAGATGGGGATCCGCTGCGTTCCCGTGGTGGAGATCCACTTCGACAACTGCCGGGTCCCGGCGAAGAACCTCCTCGGCGAAGTCGCGGGGCACGGCTTCAAGCACGCCATGATGACGCTGGACAAGGCACGTCCGGGAGTCGCCTCGCAGGCGGTGGGACTGGCGCAGGGCGCCCTGGAATACGCGACCGTCTACGCCGGGCACCGCGAGCAGTTCGGCTCGCCGATCATCTCCTTCCAGATGATCCAGGGAATGCTGGCCGACATGGCCACGCGCGTCGAGGCGGCGCGGCAGCTCGTCTACGCCGCGGCCCGCGCGGTGGACGAGGGCGCGCCCAACGTCTCCAAGCTCGCCGCCATGTGCAAGCTGTTCGCCACCGATACCGCGATGCAGGTCACGACCGACGCCGTCCAGATCTTCGGCGGCTACGGATACATGCGCGACTATCCCATCGAGAAGTACATGCGCGACGCCAAGATCACCCAGATCTACGAAGGCACCAACCAGGTGCAGCGCATGGTCGTCGCCCGCTCGCTGATCAAGGAGGCGCTCGGGCTCAAGTTCCTTCTCGACTACATTCCCAAGGAGACGCAAAAGGGCGTGAACGACCCCGAGACGCTCGCGCGGAAGAAGGACGAGACGCGCGAAACCGTGGAGTCGGACAAGGCCTGACGTCTCCTGTCGCCCTCAAGGAGACCGCATGCAAACGACGATGGACCGGACCGAGACGCTCAAGGTCGGCGATGTCGCGCCCGACTTCACGCTGAAGGACCAGGACGAGCGCGACGTCACGCTCTCCTCGTTCCGCGGGAAGAAGAACGTCGTGCTCATCTTCCATCCGCTCGCCTTCACGTCGATCTGCTCGGTCCAGATGCCTGGCTACAACAAGGAGCTCCAGACCTTCGAGGGGATGGACACGCAGGTGCTCGGCCTCTCGGTGGATTCCTCGCCGGCGCATCGCGCCTGGGCGGAGATGCTGGGCGGCATCGATTACCCCATGCTCGCCGACTTCCATCCGCACGGCGAAGTCTCGAAGCGCTACGGGATCCTCCGTCCCGAGGGCTTTTCGGAGCGCGCGACCATCGTGATCGACAAGAAGGGGATCGTCCGCAGCATCGAGGTCCACGACATCGGCACCCTCCCGGACCACGACAAGCTGCTCGAGACGCTTCGCTCCATCCGATGAGACGGCCCGGCACGTGGGCGCTCCTGGGAGTCGTGGTCGCCGCGGCTTCAATGATCGCGGCCTCCGTGCCGGCTGCCCGGAAGGCGTCCGCCACTCCTGTCCGGCAGCGCCCGGTCACCTCCAGACCCGCGGCGAAGATGCCGCTCCCTCCGCGCGCCATGGGCCAAGCCGACGCGAAAGCTGCGGCCGTCGCCAAGCAGCTGAGCGACGCGATGGGCGGGCAGCGCACCTGGGACGTGCTCCCTTATTTCCGCTTCGACTTCGTGGTCGTGCAGAAGGGGAAAGAGGTCGCCCGGTTCCAACACTGGTGGGACAAGCGCAATGGCCAGTGCCGCGTCCAAGGGCCGGACGACAAGGGGCGCACCGTCACCGCGATCTTCACGCTGAAGGA
>DASSLZ010000157.1:0-4363 GCA_035689165.1 Candidatus Eiseniibacteriota bacterium
GTTCGCCGACAAGGAGATCGCGCCCACGGCGTCCAAGAACGACGCGGCGGGCGAGTTCCCCTGGGACAACGTGAAGAAGATGCGGGGGCTGGGGCTGTTCGGCCTCATCTTCCCCGAGCAGTACGGCGGGAGCGGCGCCGAGACCCTCATGTACGTCATGGCGGTCGAAGAGGTGAGCCGCGCCTGCGCTTCGACCGGCATCACCCTCGCGGCGCACGTCTCGCTGGGCACCGCGCCGATCTATCTCTTCGGGACCGAGGCGCAGAAGCGGAAGTACCTCCCGAAGCTCTGCTCCGGCGAGAACCTGGGCGCGTTCGGGCTCACCGAGCCCGAGGCCGGGTCGGACGCCGGCGGCACGAAGACGCGGGCGGTCAAGGAAGGCGATCAGTACGCCGTCAACGGCCGGAAGATCTACATCACGAACGGCGGCGTCTGCGGCACCGCCGTGTTCACCGCGGTCACCGCGCCCGGGTTCGGCGCGCGGGGCATCTCGGCGTTCATCGTGGAGAAGGGCACGCCCGGGTTCTCGGCGGGCCCGCCCGAGAAGAAGCTGGGACACCGCGCCAGCAACACCGTGGAGCTGATCTTCGAGAACCTCCGGCTTCCGAAAGAGAACCTGCTCGACCAGGACGGCCGCGAGGGGAACGGCTTCAAGCAGTTCATGATCACCTTGGACGGCGGACGCATCTCGATCGGCGCCATGTCGCTCGGGATCGCGCAGGCCGCCCTGGATTCGGCGGTCCGCTACGCCATGAACCGCCGCCAGTTCGGCAAGGCCATCGGCGACTTCCAGGCGATTCAGCTCCTCCTGGCCGAGATGGCCACGGAGCTGGAATCGGCGCGGCTCCTGGTCTATGCCGCGGCGCGTCTGAAAGACCGGGGCGCCCCGTTCACCCGCTACGCCGCCATGGCCAAGCTCAAGGCATCGACCGTCGCGATGCGCGCGGCGGACGCGGCCGTCCAGATCCACGGCGGCGCCGGCTACATGACCGACCATCCGGTGGAACGCTATTTCCGCGACGCGAAGCTGATGGAGATCGGCGAGGGCACCTCGCAGATCCAGAAGCTCCTGATCGCTCGCGAGCTTTTGAAAGAGGCGGGACACGTCTTCGGGAGTTGAGGGGGGGAGCTGATCCCCCGGCCTGACCTCCCGGCTCATCGAGGACGCCGCCGAAAGGAGAGCAATCGTGGCTGAGAGAGACGCCTACATCGTCAGCGCCTGCCGGACCGCCATCGGCGAGTTCCTCGGCGGGCTTTCCACCATGACCGCGCCGCAGCTCGGGGCGGTGGCAATCCGGGAAGCCGTTCAGCGCGCCGGCATCGAGCCGGGCCAGGTCGAGGAAGTGCTCATGGGACACGTGGTGCAGGCGGGCGCCGGACAGGCTCCCGCGCGCCAGGCCGCGATCCACGGCGGCATTCCCGACACCGTGGGCGCGACCACGATCAACAAGGTCTGCGGCTCGGGGCTCAAGGCGGTCATGCTCGCCGCGCAGGCGATCAAGGCCGGAGACGCCGACGTGATCGTCGCGGGCGGCATGGAGTCGATGTCGAACGTGCCCTACCTGCTGCCGAAAGCGCGCACCGGCTATCGCCTGGGCAACGGCGAGCTGGTGGACGGCGTGGTGTTCGATGGCCTCTGGTGCGCGTTCAAGAACCACCACATGGGGAACTCGGCCGAGTTCATCGCGAAGAAGTTCAGCGTCACCCGCGAGGACCAGGACCGCTTCTCGGTGGACAGCCACAAGAAGGCGGTCGCCGCCCAGAAGGAAGGCGCGTTCAAGGACGAGATCGTCCCGGTGCTGATCCCCCAGAAGAAAGGCGAGCCCAAGTGCTTCTGCCAGGACGAGCGGCCGCGCCCCGACACGTCGATGGAGACCTTGGGGAAGCTCCGCCCCGCCTTCGACAAGGAAGGCACCGTCACGGCGGGGAACGCCCCGGGCCTGAATGACGGCGCCTCGGCGGTCGTCGTGATGTCCGAAGCCGCGCTGAAGCGCACCGGGGCCAAGGCGATGGCGCGCATCAACGGCTACGCCACGGGCGGCGTCGCTCCCGAGATGATCTTCTACGCCCCCGTGATCGCGGTGCGGAAGCTGGCCGAGAAGCTCGGCCGGAAAACGAACGAGTGGGACCTGATCGAGGCGAACGAGGCGTTCGCGGCGCAGGCGATCGTGGACGCGAAGGAGCTCAACTGGGATCCGGCGCGGCTCAACGTCCGCGGCGGCGCGGTGGCGCTGGGGCATCCGATCGGAGCCTCGGGCGCGCGCGTCCTCACGACGCTCCTCTACGCCATGCGCGACAAGAAGGCCAAGACCGGTCTCGCGACCCTCTGCCTGGGCGGCGGCAACGCCGTGGCGCTCAGCGTGGAGGCCGTATGACCTCAGCTTCGGCGCCGACAGGCGCCGCCAGCAAGAGCCCAACCATCACGGCGCGCCCCATCGTTGTCGCAGGCGCCGGTACGATGGGAAACGGCATCGCCCAGACCTTCGCAGCCTCGGGACATCGCGTGCTTCTTCTTGAGGCGAACCCCGCCGCGCTCCAGCGCGGCATGGGAACGATCACCAAGAGCCTCGGGAAGCTGGTGGAGAAGGGGAAGCTGACGATGGAAGCGCGGGACGAAGCCATCGGGCGCATCGCGACCGAGGCGGCCTCGTTCCCGACGGGCGACTGCGTGATCGCGGTCGAGGCGGTGCCCGAGAAGCTGGAGATCAAGCGCGAGGTGCTCCGCATGCTCGACGGGATGCTTCCGGCGGGCGCGATTCTCGCCACGAACACCTCTTCCCTCTCGATCACCGAGCTGGGGGCCGGCACCAGCCGTGCCGCCCGCTTCGTCGGCATGCACTTCATGAATCCGGTGCCTCTCATGCCGCTGGTCGAGGTGGTGCGCGGGATGGACACGAGCGACGCGACGGTGACCGAGACCGTGGAGCTCGCCAAGGCGCTCGGCAAGACGCCCGTCGTGGTCTCGGACCGGCCCGGTTTCGTCTCCAATCGCGTGCTCCTGCCGATGATCAACGAGGCGGCGTTCGCCCTGATGGAGGGGGTCGCGGACCGGGAAGCCATCGACACGGTGATGAAGCTGGGGATGAACCATCCGATGGGGCCGCTCGCGCTGGCCGACCTCATCGGCATCGACGTCTGCCTCGACATCATGGAGGTGCTCCACCAGGGTTTCGGCGACAGCAAGTACCGCCCCTGCCCGCTGCTCAAGAGCATGGTGGCCGCCGGGCGGCTGGGTCGAAAGACGGGACGGGGGTTCTACGACTACGCGACCTGACGGCCGCGCCCGCCGATGAATTTCGAGCCCACCGAAGAGCAGGAGATGCTCCGGTCGTTCGCGCGCGAGTTCGCCCAAGGCGAGATCGTGCCGCGCGCGCACGAGATCGAGACGTCCGCGACCTTGCCGGAGGAGCTCCGCCAGGCGCTCCGCGAGAACAACTTCTTTTCCCTGCTGATCCCCGAGGAGTTCGGCGGCTCCGCCGTCGGGTACGTCTCCTACGCGATGATCCTCGAGGAGCTGGCCCGCGCCTCGGCCGCCGTGGCGATCACGGTCTCGGTGCACAACTCCGTCACGGCCGGGCCGATCCAGACGTTCGGAACCGAGGTCCAGCGGAAGAAGTGGCTCCCGCTCCTGGCCCAAACCCATCTGGGCGCCTTCGCCCTGACCGAGCCCGGCTCGGGATCCGACGCGGCCGCGCTCACCACCCGGGCGTGCCGGAACGGGGAGAGCTACGTCCTGAACGGGCAGAAGACCTTCGTCACGAACGGGAAATACGCCGACCTGTTCCTGGTGATGGCGCGGACCAGCCCGGACCAGAAGCACCGGGGGATCAGCTCCTTCCTGGTCGAGCGGGATTCGCCGGGGCTTCGGATCGGCAAGGAGATCCAGAAGATGGGGCTGCACGGCTCCGACACGGTGGAGCTCTTCTTCGAGGACTGCAAGGTCCCCGCCGAGAACCGCCTTGCCGAGGAGGGGTATGGATTTCGAGTGGCCATGACCTCGCTGGACGCCGGCCGGATCGGCGTCGCCGCGCAGGCGCTCGGGATCGCCCAGGCGTGCCTGGAGGCCGCCGTGCGCTACGCCCGGGAGCGCGTCCAGTTCGGGAAGCCGATCGCCGAGTTCCAGGCGATCCAGTGGATGGTGGCCGACATGAAGGCGGAGATCGATGGGGCGCGCCTCCTCACGATGCGCGCGGCCTGGCGCAAGGACCATGGGCTGCCGCACGGCCCCGAGTCCTCGATCGCCAAGCTGACCGCCTCGGCGGCCGCCTGCCACTGCGCCGACAAGGCGGTTCAGATCCACGGGGGCTACGGCTACACCAAGGAATTCCCGGTGGAGCGCTATTATCGGGACGCCAAGGTGACC
>DASSLZ010000158.1:0-3700 GCA_035689165.1 Candidatus Eiseniibacteriota bacterium
CTGGTGGCGGGGTCCTGGACGGCCGCGCGCGCGGCCGCCGACGCGGCGGTGAGCGCCGCGTCGCTGCTTTCCTCCGGCGCCCGCGCGGCCTTCTCCGCCATGCGCCCGCCCGGCCATCACGCGGGTCCCGACTTCATGGGAGGCTACTGCTTCCTCAACAACGCGGCGATCGCCGCCGAGGCCCTGCGCGCGCGCGGCTGCGACCGGGTCGCGATCCTCGACGTCGACTATCATCACGGCAACGGGACCCAGAGCATCTTCTACGCCCGTACCGACGTGCTCACCGTCAGCGTCCACGGCGATCCGCGCACCGAGTACCCCTTCTTCCTGGGACACGAGGACGAGATGGGCGAGGGTCCGGGGGTCGGGTTCAACCGGAACTTCACCCTCCCGGCCGGCACCGGGTTCGAATCGTGGTTCGCCGCGCTCGAAGCGGCCTGTGCGCGCGTAAGGGAGCATCGTGCCGACGCGCTCGTGGTTCCGCTGGGCCTCGACACCTACCGCGGCGATCCCATCTCCAAGTTCCTCCTCGAGTCGGGCGATTTCTCCAAGGTGGGCGCGCGCCTCGCGAGCCTGAAACTCCCGACGCTGTTCGTGATGGAGGGGGGCTACGCGACGAAGGAGCTGGGCGTGAACGCGTGCAACGTTCTCGAAGGGTTCGAGCAGGGCTGAGCGCCGCGACGGTCCCGCCGTGCGGCGGTAGGTCTCAGCGCTCCGGGTTCGGACGCTTCTCGGACAGCGGCGAGGCGGGCGGGAGTCCGGTCACTTCGAGGATCTCCTGCTCGTCCAGCGTCTCGCGCGCGAGCAGCGCCTCGGCCAGGGCGTCCAGCGCCGAGCGGTTCTTCACGAGGAGACGCTTCGCCTCCTCATGGCTCTCCCGGATGATCCGGAGCACCTCGGCGTCCACCGCGCTCGCCGTCTCCTCGCTGTAGGGCCTGGACCCGCCGTAGCCGTCCATCAGGCCCAGGTAGGGATTCTCCCGCGGCGCCAGCTGCACCATCCCCAGCCGCTCGCTCATCCCCCAGCGCGTCACCATGCTCCGCGCCAGCTCGGTCGCCTGCTCGATGTCGTTCTGCGCCCCCGTGGTCTTCGTCCCGAAAACGATCTCCTCGGCGGCGCGCCCGCCGAGCATGCCCACGATGCGCGCGCGCAGGTACGCCTCGGGGTAGTTGTAGCGGTCGCTCTCGGGGCGCTGGTAGGTGACGCCCAGCGCCTGGCCTCGCGGGACGATGGAGACGCGGTGGACCGGATCGGCTCCGTCCACGACCAGCCCCAGGATGGCGTGGCCCCCCTCGTGGAAGGCGATGCGTTCCCGGTCGGCGCGGGATAGGAGCAGCGGCCGCTCGGGCCCCAGCACGATCTTCTCCAGCGCGTCGAGAAAGTCCTTCTGATGCACGTCGTTCTGTCCGCGCCGGGCGGCGAGCAGCGCGGCCTCGTTCACCAGGTTGCGGAGATCCGCCCCGGCCAGCCCCGGGGTCGCCCCGGCCACCTCCCCCAAGTTCACGTCGGGCGCGAGCGGAACGCGGCGCGTGTGGACGACGAGGATCGCCTCGCGCCCCTTCCGGTCCGGCAGGTTCACGATGACGCGGCGGTCGAACCGGCCCGGGCGCAGGAGCGCCCGGTCGAGGATATCGGGCTGATTGGTGGCCGCGAGGACGATGATCCCTTCGCGGCTGGAGAACCCGTCCATCTCGGTCAGGATCTGGTTCAGGGTCTGCTCCTGCTCGCTGGAGCCGCCGATCGAGATCTGCCCCCGCGCGCGCCCGATCGAGTCCAACTCGTCGACGAAGATGATCGCCGGGGCGTGCTCCCGCGCCATCTTGAAGAGGTCGCGCACGCGGGCCGCCCCCACGCCGACGATCATCTCCACGAATTCCGACCCGCTCATCGAGAAGAAGGGCACGCCCGCCTCGCCCGCCACGGCGCGCGCGAGCAGCGTCTTGCCGGTGCCGGGCGCGCCGATCAGCAGTACCCCCTTGGGCGCGGCCCCGCCCAGGCGGGTGTACTTCTTCGGATCTTTCAGGAAGTCGACGATCTCGACCAGCTCGTTCTCGGCCTCGTCGATGCCCGCGACGTCCTCGAACGTGACCTTGCCTTCCGCTTCCGTGTCGAACCGCTTCGCGGTGCTCCGGCCCAGGCCCATGAGCCCGCCCCCGAAGCCGCCGCCCTGTTTGGTCACGCGCCGGGTGATCCACACATAGAGCCCGATGAAGAGGAGCGCCGGCGCGAAGCTGAAGAGGAGATTCAGCCACAGGTTTCCTTGCTGGCTCGGTTCGGCGGTTACCTCCACGCCCCGCGCCACGAGCAGGGTATCGAGGCTGGAGTCGGTGAAGATCGGGAGCGTGGTCGAGAAAACGCGGACCGGCTTCGGCACGGCGCCGGTCGCGGAGTCCGCCACGGCGGGGTAGGAGATGGGCGTCCGGAACTGTCCGGTCAGCCCCTCGCCGCGCGAGTTGATCTTCAGGACGTTGCCCTTCGCGGCTTCCAGTCGGAAGACCGAATAGGGAATCTTGACCGTGTGGGGGTTGGGAGCGAAGAAGCGGATCAGCAGGAAATTGGCGAGGAGGATCAGGAGAAAGAACAGCCAGGAGCGCCTCGGCGGGATCGCCGGCGGCGTGGGGGACCCCGGGGGCCTCGGGGGCCTTGGGGGCTCTCCCGGCCGGCGCGCCGTGTCACCGCCCTCGACTTGCCGCCGCGTCCGCTTCGCCATCAGACCGTCGATGCTACCAGCAGGACCGGGTGCGAACAACCTGCCCGCGTGTCAGGGGCTCTCTGCCAGATTGTCCGGAACGAAGACGCGAACCGGCCGACGGAGTCCGCGCTCCGCGTTGCCTCCCAGCGGTATGCACCCCGGCTTCCGGCGGCACATGTGATGCAACCCGATGTCCATGGAGCGAAGCGTGTCCGGATGCGTCGTCTAACAGGGGAGGATCGGCATGAAAGGATTCATCGGCGACATCGAAGAGCTCACCGACGGCAATTCGAACTTCCGTCGCGTGGTGTACACCGGCAAGCAGCTGCAGCTGGTCCTGATGTCCCTTCGTCCGGGCGAGGAGATCGGCGAGGAGACGCACCGGGATCGCGATCAGTTCTTCCGCATCGAGAAGGGCCGCGGCGAGGTCTGGATCGACGGTCACAAGACCGCGATCAAGGGAGATTTTGCCATCGTGGTGCCCGCCGGCGCGAAGCACAACATTCGGAACACGGGCGAGAAGCCGATGCGGCTGTACACGCTTTATGGCCCGCCGGAGCACGCCGACGGCACCATTCACGCGACCCGGGCCGAGGCCATGGCGTCGAAGGAGCACTTCGCGGGGCGCACCACGGAGTAGGACCCTCCGTGCGTCCGCGAGGTTACCGCTCCGTACCGGTTGCCTTCGCGCGCCGGGCGATCTGCGAGAGAAGACCGGAGAACACGTATTGATGCACCGGCCAGAGGGCGTACCAGTACGCGAGGCCGAGCAGTCCCAGGGGATCGAAGAGGGCGGTCTGCCGGATGACGGCGCCGCCCTCGGCACATGGCTCGACCTCGTACTGAAGCCACGCGCGTCCCGGCAGACGCATCTCCGCCGCCAGCCGGAGCAGGCGGTCGGGCTCGATCGTCTCGACGCGCCACCAATCGAGCGCGTCCCCGGGAAGGAGATGCTCGGGGTGGCGTCGTCCGCGGCGCATCCCGGGGCCTCCCGCAAGCAGATCGAGC
>DASSLZ010000159.1:0-12268 GCA_035689165.1 Candidatus Eiseniibacteriota bacterium
CCTTCGGGCGCCACGTTCACGGCCAACGCCTCGAACACGTCGGGCACCTTCAACTGGACCCCGTCGGCGACGCAGTCCGGCGTCTACACCGTGACGTTCACGGCGCAGAACGCGCTCTCGGGCTCGGCTTCGACGGAGATCACGGTGAACAACGTCGACGCGGCTCCGGTGGTCACGGCTCCGGCGACGCAGTCGGGCCCCGAGGGCACCACGATCACCTTCACGGTGTCCGCGACGGATCCCGATGGTGACGTGATCGTTTCCCTCACGGGCTCACCGATCCCGGCGGGAGCGACCTTCACCGTCACCGGTGAGGGCACGCCGACGGCCACCGGCACCTTCTCCTGGCCCAATGCCACGCCGGTGGGGAGCTATCCGATCACGTTTACCGCCTCGAATGTGCTGACGGGCACGGCGACGACGGTCGTCAACGTCACCGGCGTGAACCACGAACCGGTCGTCACGGCTCCGGCCACGGCCTCCGGCGATGAGGGAACGCTGATCACCTTCACGGTCTCCGCGACCGACGCGGACGGCGACCACGTGACGCTCACGATGCTGGGCGGACCGTCGGGCGCCACGTTCTCGGACAACGGCGACAACACGGGCACGTTCAGCTGGACGCCGGGCTTCAACCAGGCGGGCGTCTACACCGTGAACTTCCAGGGCAGCGACGGCAACGGCGCCACGGGCTCGGCCAGCACGGTGATCACCGTGAACGACGTGAACCGCGCTCCGACGGCGGATGCCGGCGGACCGTACACGGGCGTGATCAACGTGGCCGTCTCGTTCGACGGCTCCGGCTCGTCCGATCCGGACGGCGACACGCTGACGTATGCCTGGGACTTCGGTGACGGCGGCACGGGCAGCGGCGTGAACCCGTCCCACACCTACACCGCGGGCGGCACCTACACCGTGACGCTCACGGTCACCGATCCGGGCACGCTCTCGAGCACCGCCACGACCACCGCGACCATCTCGACGACCCTGTCGGCGAACGCGTTCACGGTCGGCGGCAACAAGACGACGTCGCTTGGCGCGGGCAAGCCCTACACCTGCGTCCAGGTGGAAGCGGTGGACGGCTCGTTCCAGAACACCGACGTCGACATCTCCAGCATCAAGATGGTCTCCAATGGCACCGGTTCCGTCTCCGAGATCTTCGCCGATCCGTCGAAGAGCAGCGTCGACGGCGACAAGAACGGCAACGGCGTCCCGGAGATCGTGGCGTGCTTCAAGAAGTCCGACCTGCGGCTCCTGTTCAGCAACCTCGCGGCCGGACGTCAGACGGTGAACGTCACGATCGAAGGCAGCCTCGTGTCGGGCGCGACCTTCAGCGCTCCGCTCACGATGATCGTCAAGAGCACCGGCGCGGTTCTGGTGGCCAGCGTGTCGCCGAACCCGCTCAATCCGCAGGCCAAGCTCACGTTCGCGACGAGCAAGCCGGGCGCCGTCCGGGTCCAGATGTTCGACCCGCAGGGCCGTCTGGTGAAGACGATCGCCGACGAGCGCGCGGCCATGGCCGGCTACCACGATTACACGATCGACGGACGTTCCTCGACCGGCGCGAAGCTGGCCTCGGGCGTCTACTTCGTGAAGATCGTGTCGGAGGCGGATGGCAGCACGGTGACGCGAGTCACCATCATGAAGTAGGACGACCCTCGAGGGGATCGTCTGCAACACGGACGGGCGGGGCGCGCAAGCGCTCCGCCCGCTTCGTTTTGGGGTACAGGGAATCGGCTGGTCGCCCAAGCGATCCACGGTGGACTCGGGCCGGGGCGCCGACGTAACGTACGCGCGCTCCGTCGCCCATCCGAAACCGCGGCCGTTCGACCGAACCCCCTGGAGGCAACCCATGAAGGGACTCCGCCGCCTCACCGCATGGACGCTGACTCTCGCGCTCTTCGTTCTCCCCTCGGTCCGAGCCCGCGCGGGCGACGACGTCCGGCGCGCCTACATCGGCGGGGCCGCGACCCTGGAGCTGCAGGGAAGCCCCGTCGGCTTCCTCCGGAGCGCCAGCGGCGGCGATCTGGAGGGCGACGTGGTCACGAGCGCCGGGCCGGCCGTCAACAAGCACATCAGCGGCATCCACTACACCGACCTCGTTCTGGAAGTGGGGGCGGGCATGGAGCCGGCGGTGTACGACTGGATCGCCGCGGCGTGGGACGCGAAGGCGACCCGAGGCTCGGGAGCGGTGGCGGTCGCGGATTACAACTTCAACGTGATCGCCCGGAAGGAATTCCAGCAAGGCCTGATCACGGAGACGTCACTGCCGGCGCTGGACGCCGCCAGCAAGGACCCGGCGTTCCTGACCGTACGGGTCGCTCCCGAGCTGGTCCGGATCACCAAGGGCGGCGGAACCGTGCCTTCGACCCTGGCGACCAAGCAGCGACCGTGGCTGGCGAACAGCTTCCGGCTGGAGATCCCGGGGCTGGACTGCACGCGGGTGCGCCGCATCGAGCCGCTCCGGATCGGGACCCGGATCGCGCGGGACGAGGTGGGGAACGTCCGGACCCCCGTCAACCAGCCCACGGCGACCAGCGTCTCCGATCTCGTGATCACGATGCCCGAGGCGTACGCGGACACGTGGCGCGACTGGGTGCAGCAATTCCTGGTGCAGGGGCAGTACAACGACAGCCAGGAGAAGAACGGCGATCTCGTCCTCCTCGGGCCCGACATGCAGAGCGAGATCGCCCGGGTCCATCTCTACGGCCTGGGCATTTCGTCCCTGAAGCAGGCCAGGGCCGAGAGCGCCGATGCCATCCGGAACGTCACCGCCACGCTCTACTGCGAGCGCGCGGCGCTGGAGTGGAAGGGAGGAGGCGGCGCGGTGATGAACGTCCGCGTCTTCGGCCGCTAGAACATCAGGCCGAAGGTCACCGGGATGATCCGCGTCGAGTTCTTCTCGAGGAAGCTCGTGTCGAAGCCCTGGTCGGTGTAGACGTTCTCGATCCGGGCCTCCACGAAGCCGTGCATGCTGGCCAGCTTGAACTGGACTCCGGCGCCGCCGTCGATCCCGAACTTGGTCTCGTGCGCGGAGGTTTCCGTGCCGGTGGAATCCATCTTGGTCTCCACGCGGAAGGCGCCCAGGCTGGCGGTGACGTACGGCCGGATCGGACCCAGCGACATGCCGATCGTGATCCCGCCCATTCCCGAGAGAATGTTGCCGCTGCCGGTGGTCCCGAGCGGCGCGTGTTCCAGGTCGAACTTCTGGTAGCCGAGCGCGCCGCGGAGGCCGAGGGGGAACACCGGCGGCTTCACCTCGAGGATGCCGCGAACGTGGAATCCGTTCTTCAAGGCGTCCTTCGCGTGGCTGACGGGGAGGCTCACGCCGCCGCCGATCCCGACCTGGACCACCTTCCCGGCCTCACCGGGGAGCGCCAGCGCGGGCGAAGCGGCGAGAAGCGACAGGACGGCGAGAACGAGGATCGTTCGCGACATGGAAACCTCCCGTGGGTTGCGCTGCGGCATGGAACTGAAGTACGGATGCGGCAGGATACTCCGGCGGCGGCCCGAGGGCAAAGGGGGCGAGGGGCCTATCGCGACGCGCGCTGTCGTTCCGTGACGTCTTCCACGTAGAGCGCGACGCCGTCCACGGCGCCCTCGGCGTCGTGGGTGGGAACCGCCAGGAACTGCAGCCAGCGCTCCGCGCCGGCCGCGAGGCGCAGCGGGACGCTCTGCCAGGCCTTCGCGTCGGCGTGGGCGCGCCGAACCCCCACCCGAACGGCCTCCAGCGCGCGATCGACGCAGATCTCCTCGAAGGGCCGCCCCGCCGCCGGCGTGCCCTCGAAGAGCATCGAGAGCCGCGGATTCATCGTCTCGACGAGAAGTCCCGGCCCCCGCAGGAGAAGGACCTGGAACGGAGACTGCTCCACGACCTCGGCGAGGCGGCGGCGCTCGCCCGTCAGCACGCGCGCCATCTCCTGGAGCTCCGACGTGCGCGCCTGCAGCTCGTCGTTGGTCGTCTCCAGCTCCTCGTTCGTCGCCTGCAGCTCCTCGTTGCCGGTCTCCAGCTCCTCGTTCGTCGCCTGCAGCTCTTCGTTGGTCGCCTCAAACTCCTCGTTGGTCGCCTGCAGCTCCTCCTGCGTCAGCATCATCTCTTCGTTGGCGGCCTGCAGCTCCTCGTTCGCGTCCTGGAGATCCTTGTTCATGTCGGTCAGCCGCCGATTGGCGGCGCCCAGCTCCTCGGCCAGGTGACTCTGCTCCGACTGCACCGCCTGCATGCGGCGCTGCATCTGGACGAGGTCGGTGACGTTCTCCACGGACACGATCGCCGTCTCGACGACGCCTCCCTCCAGCGGCACGATGTGGAGCGCGAGAAAACGGGCCTCGCCGATCCCTTCGGCCATCTCCACCTGCGCGAGCACCGACACCGAGCGCTCCTGGAACGTCCGGTCGATGGCCGCGCGCACCTCGCCGTAAGGGAGTCCCCGAACCGTGTGCAGGAAATCCTGGTCCATGACCGAATCGCGGACCCCCAGCAGCCTCCGCGCGGCGGCATTGATGCTCTGGATGCGATAGGAGCGATCGATGATGCACAGGCCGAAGGGGAGCGACCGGAGCAGGGCGTCGTGGAGCCGCCGGGTCTCCGGTTCCTCGGCGCGCGACTCCGTCGTCCCGTCGGCCAGACCCGCGAGGGCCGCCGCGTCGCGTGCCCTGTCGGCGCGGCGCGATTCGAGCTGCGGGCGCGCCGGCATCGGCAGCGGCCCGCTCACGCACCGGTAGATCTTCCATTTCTTCTGGACGACCTCGTACGTGGAGCGCGAGGGACGGGCCGTCTCCGCCTTGCCCAAAAAGAGGACGCCGTGCGTGTGGTGGAGGGAGTAGGCGAACAGGTCTAGGACCGCCTGCTGCAGCTCGGGCCGGAAATAGATGAGCACGTTCCGGCAGGTCACGAGGTCGATCCGGGGAAAGGGAACGCCCCGACTCAGGTCCTGCTGTCCGAAGATCATCATCTGGCGCAGCGGCTTGATGACCCGATAGCCCTGGTCCGAGGCCTCGAAGAAGCGGGTCCGGTAGTCCTCCGGCAGGTTCTTGAGGACGTTCGGGGGATAGAACCCCCGCCGGGCGAACGCGATCGCCTCTTCGTCCGCGTCGGTGGCGAAGATCCGCACGCTCCATTCCGGCAGCTCCCGGCCGAGGACGTGCGCCAGGAGGAGGGCGAGCGAGTATCCCTCCTCGCCGGTCGCGCATCCGGCGCACCAGAAGCGGAGCACCCGGCCCCGCTCGCGCCCCGCCGCGATCAGGCCGGGCAGCACGCTCTGCTCCAGGAAATCGAAGGCCTCGCCGTCGCGGAAGAATTCGGTGACCTTGATCAGGAGCGATCGGATCAGATCCGTGGCTTCCTGGGGATTCGCCGCGAGGTAATCGCGGTACTCCTCGGCCGTGTGCAGATGATTGATCGCCATCCGCCGGCCGATGCGGCGCAGGATCGTCGCCGATTTGTACTGCCGGAAATCGACCTCTCCCTGCCGGGACACCATGGCCAGGATCTCGTCCAAGGGGCCGCGTTCCCCGGTGTCGATGTGCTTCTCGATCGTCGTTCCGCTGAGAATGTCGCGGAGCATGCCGGCGATATCCGCGAGGTGGCAGACGTGGTCCACCACCGTGGGCGGGAGCGCGGAGGGCATCGAGGGATGGGCCGCGGTGCGCGGGTCCTGGATCACGACCGTCCCGCCGTGCTCCTTCACTTCGACGGCGCCCGCCGCGCCGTCCGAGCCGGATCCCGTCAGGATCACCGCGATCAGCTTCTCGCCGTAGGAACGGGCGGCCGTGGACAGGAGTAGATCGATCGAGGGCCGCGGCCGGTCGGCCTGGTCCTCGCCGAGCGCGACGATCCCGTCGCGGATGACCACGTGGCGGTTGGCCGGCACCACGTACAGGTTCCCGGCCACGAGCGGCGTGTCCCCGTTCACGGTCGACACCGTGAGCTCGGTCCGCCGATCCAGGATGCCGGCGAGCTGGCTGGGGCGGGAGGGATCCAGGTGCTGCGCGAACACGACCGGGGCGGGGAAGTCCTTGCCCAGCCCCGAGGCCAGCACCGAGAGCGCCTCGATCCCGCCCGCCGAAGAGCCGACGACGACGAGATGCCCGTCGACCGATCCGTCACCAGGGTTCGTCATGCGACCTACGCTAGTCGCGGGACCGGGGGGAATCAAGCGCGGAGGCGCTCCCGCTTCCCAGAATCGGCGCGGACGGTTAGAATGGCTCGCTCGCGCCCGTAGCTCAGCTGGATAGAGCGTCTGCCTCCGGAGCAGAAGGCCAGGGGTTCGAATCCCTTCGGGCGCACCATTATCCCTCCGTGATTCGCGGCGCCGCGCGCCGCCCGCAGCCGACCCGTCGGAGGACGATCGACGCCGCATGAACGGCCGCGCCGCGGATCGGGAGCCTCCTCTCGTCGCCCACGTCCTCTACCACCTCTGCATGGGCGGGCTGGAGAACGGGCTCGTCAACCTGATCAACCGGATCCCGCCCGACCGCTACCGCCACGCCGTCGTCTGCATGGCGTACTACGACGACTTCCGGAAGCGCATTACCCGCCCGGACGTGGAGGTCTTCGCGATGGGGGTGCACGAGCGCGGCGTGGGCCGCGTCACCCCCGACCTGGTCCGCCTGTTCCGGAAGATTCGCCCCGCCATGGTGCACACCCGGAACCCCTCCGGGATGGACGCGCTCCTTCCGGCGGCGCTCGCGGGCGTCCCCTGGCGCATCCACGGCGAGCACGGCTGGGAGACCGACGATCTCCAGGGCCGCAATCGGAAGAACGCGTGGAACCGGCGCCTTCACGCGCCGCTCGTGAACCGGTTCGTCGCCCTGTCGCGGCACCAGGAGCGCTATCTCGTGGAGCGGGTCGGGATCCCGGCGCGGCGGATCACGCAGATCTACAACGGCGTCGACATGGAGCGGTTCCGGCCGCGCGAGGACGCGGCGCCGGGGGCCGGCGGTGGCGCCTTCATGATCGGCACGGTCGGGCGTATGCAGGACGTAAAGGATCCGCTGAACCTGGTCGAGGCCTTCCTCCTTCTCCGGCGCTCCCGCCCCGACCTGGCCCCGCGCGTCCGGCTGGCGATGGTGGGGGACGGGTCGCTCCGCGCGGCCGTGGAGTCGCGCCTTCGCGAGGGAAGCGCGTGGGAGGCCGCCTCGCTGCCAGGAGCGCGCGAGGACGTCGCCGAGCAGCTCCGCGCGATCGATCTGTTCGCTCTTCCCTCGAAAGCGGAAGGGATCTCGAACACCATCCTCGAAGCGATGGCGACGGGGCTTCCCGTGGTCGCCACGCGCGTGGGGGGAAATCCCGAGCTGGTGGAGGAGGGGAGAACGGGGCTGCTCGTTCCGCCCTCCGATCCGGCCGCGCTGGCCGCGGCGCTCGCGCGCTACGCGGAGGATCCCGCCCTAGCCCGGGCTCACGGGGCCGCCGGACGGGAGCGGGCGCGCGCGGAGTTCAGCCTGGAGCGGATGGTGGGGCGCTACACGGCTCTCTACGACGAGGGAGCACGGAGGGGCCGTCCGACCCCGGCGGGCGTCGCTTGACGGCAGTCCCGTGACGCTGCACCCGTCCCTGGCTCCCGGCACTCGCCCGGCCGCGGCCACGCTGGCGCTCGCTCTCCTCGCCCTCTTCATCGTCTTCGCCCACCTCGGGGAGGGACATCTCGCCAATTTCGACGACTGCTACTACGCGGAGAAGGCGAAAGAGATGGTCGGGAGCGGCGATTGGATCACGCCGCACTACGACGGGCAGGTCTCGCTGGACAATCCGCCGATGTTCCTCTGGCTCATGACCGGAGCGTTCCTCCTATTCGGCATCCGCGACGTGGCTGCGATCCTGCCCTCGGCGATCGCCGGCGTGCTCTGCGTCGTGCTGCTGCACCGCCTGGCGCTCCGCCTGGGCCTGAGCTCCTTCGCGGCGTGGTGCGCCGGGGTCGTCCTGCTCACGACCCAGTACTTCCTCAAGTACTCGCGGCACGCCATGTTCGACGTGTTCCTGACGCTGCTCTTCCTGCTCGCGATCCATGCCTATCTTCGTGCGCGCGACGCGCGCCCCGCGTTCTACGCGCTGCTCGGATTGCTCTGCGGCCTGGGCGTCCTCACCAAGAACGTGCTCGGGCTCTTCCCACTGGTCGTGGCGGCGCTCCATCTCGCCTGGACGGGGCGCGCGCGGGACCTTCTCCGGCCGCCGTTCTGGCTCGCGCCGATCGCGGCCGCGGCGACGGTCGCGCCCTGGTATCTCGCTCAGCTGGGCGCCCACCGCGCGCAGTTCGTCGAGGAGCACTTCCGGTGGCTCCTCCTGGAGCGGGGTTTCGCCGCCTCGAGCGGCGAGCCGGGATGGATCAACTACCTCGGCTACGCGCGCGACCTCGCCACCTACTACTGGCCGTGGCTGCCGGTCGCGGTATGGGGAGTCGTCCTCGCGGTCCGCCGCTCGCGGGGGAGCGTGTTGGGGGAGAGCGACCCCGCGATGCCGCGCGACGCCGCCAAGCTGATCCTCCTCTGGATCCTGGTCGTGATCGGCGTCATGTCGGTGGGACGCGAGAAGAAGCTCTGGTACATCATGACGGCCTTCCCGGCGCTCGCCCTGGCCGCGGCCATCGCTCTCGACGCCTGGATCCGCGAGGCATCCGCGCGCCGGCGCGCGGTGACTTGGAGCGTGGCGCTGCTCGCCGCGCTCGCCCTGGCCCTCAACTTCGTGCCGTCGCGGCGCGGGAAGGAGCGCCTCCCGGGCCTCTATCCCATCGCGCGCGTCGTCTCATCGGCGGCGGCGCCCGGCACGCGAATCGTGAACTACGCGAACGGCTACTGGTCGATCCAGAACTTCATGCTCTACTACTCCGGCCACGGCCTCACCAAGCCGACGTCCGATCCCGACTCGGCGCGCGCCGCGCTGGACGGCGGCGCGCTGGCGCTGGTGGCGTCGCGCCGTGCCGCAGAGATCGCGGGCGCCGATTCCACGCGCTATCGCGCGTGGGTCCGCTCAGGGGAATGGACCCTGATGCGCGCCGGGCCCGAGCGACCGGTGACCATTCCCTCGAACGACCCCTACCGCTAGACTCCGCCGCCATGAGTGGATTCTGGACCGAGCGTCGCGTGGCGCGCTTCATCACGATCCTCGCGAGCGCGGCGGTGGTCGCCGCCGACGTCTATCTCTTCTTCATGTTCCGGCAGCACGCGGGCTCGTTCCCCCCACCCTGGGACCGCGCCATTCCCGTCGGAATCGCCGGCATCCTCCTCTTCGCCGTGTGGCGCCTTCGCCGGCAGATCCGCCTCTTCCGCATGGATCGCTAGGCAAGCGCTTATGGCTTGTCGATTTCACGAATGAAGATGCCCGGGCCAAGCGTGAGTCGGCTTAGGCACCCGACGTCGGCAGGTCGAAACGCAATCCGTTGACGCGAGGAGAGGCAGCCGCGGAGGGCGCCTCCCGGAGGCCCGCCGAGGAGGCTACCCAACTCGAGGAGAGAGTCGGGCCGGAGGGCGGCCGCCCGAAGGGCTGCCTCTCCTCGCGCAAACGCAGTGCGCCTGACCCCCCGTTGTCGCGATGCCTCGCATAAGGCACAGAGATTGCATGGCACCGCACCGTGCCACAGCGCCCCAACAAAACCGTGCATCCCGCAATGGACGACCTTGCGGGGAACGAACTGTTTTTTACCACCCTCCAGGAAATTACCAGCCTGATCAACGGCGGGAGGGCGCAGGAGACCATTTTCGAGTCGGTCCTCTCCTGCGCGCTGCACATGCTTCATGCGCAGGCGGTGTTCCTCGTGACGGTGGACGGCGGACGGATCCGGAAGTTCGCCCGCCGGCGCGGCCCGGACGGACAGCTGCAGTCCTTGGAGCGCTACGAGCTGCCGAGCCATGCGGGCATCAGCCGCTGGGTGCTCCTCGAGGGGCAGCCGGTGCACGTGCCCGACGTGGACGCCGATCCGCGCTACCACCCCAGCATGGATTCCCTGCCGGGACTGCAGACGGCCACCGTGCTGGCGGCGCCGCTCAAGGTGCGCGACGCCGTGCTCGGCGTGCTGGTCGCCGTCAACCGGCTCGACGCCACGCCCTTCGATCCGCGCCACATCCGGATCCTCTCGCTGCTCGCCAACCAGACGGCGATCGCGATCGAGAACGGAAAGCTCTACCGGCACGCGGAGCAGCTCGCGATCACCGACGACCTCACGCAGGTCTACAACTATCGCTTCCTCAAGATGGCGCTCCGCCGCGAGGTGAAGCGCGCGGCGCGCTTCGGACAGACCTTCTCGCTCCTCATGATCGACGTGGACAATCTGAAGCACTACAACGACCAGAATGGGCACCTCCGCGGAAGCGAGGTGCTCCGCAGCGTGGCGCAGATCCTGGTGCGGGAGGCGCGCTCCATCGACCTGGTCGCCAAGTACGGCGGCGACGAGTTCGTCGTGATCCTGCCGCAGACGGCGCGCGAGGGGGCGGTGGTGCTCGCCGACCGCGTGAAGGCGTCGGTGGAGACGACCGCGTTCCCACTGGTGCCTCCCGGCGTCATCACGGTCAGCCTCGGCGTCGCGACCTATCCGCAGAACGGCATCACCGCGGGGGAGCTGCTCGAATCGGCAGACATCGCTCTCTACGCGGCGAAGCAGTCGGGAAAGAACCGCGTGCGAAGCGCCGGCGAGCCCGACGCGCGTCCCGGGACCCGCGGCAAGAACCCGTACGACGGGGGCGGCGCGGAGCCGCGCGGCGGCGAATCGCTTTGACACCGCGCCGGGCGCGCGGATAAGGTCCCCTCGTGCTCGTGGCCCTCCACGATCCTCTCCTCGTAGCCGCCTCCTTTCTCGTCCTGTTCGCTCTCGTGGCCGTCGCGCGCGCCGCGGGCAGGCACCCCTCGGCCGCACCGGCCGTGCGCCGCACGCTCCACGTCGCGGTCGGCCTCTGGACCGCCTTCGTCACGACGCGGTTCCACCACCTGGGCTGGGCGCTCGTTCCGCCGCTCTCCTTCCTCGCGATCAATGCCTCGGGGAAGACCGGGCGCATGGTGCCGGCGCTGGACCGCGCCGGGGATGCGGGGTCTTCGCGCGGTCTCTGGACCTTCCCGCTCGGCGTCGCGCTCACGTACGCGCTCTTCTGGAACGATCCGGAGCGCGCGCCGGTCGTGGCGGGCTGCCTCGCGCTCGCGCTCGCCGATCCCGCGGCCGCGTGGATCGGCGGACGATTCGGGCAGCGGCGCCTCCGCCCGCTCCGCCTGCGGCGCACACTCGAGGGATCCCTCGCGTTCTTCCTGGTCGCGGCCCTGGCCGCCGGCGGCGTCGCCTGGTGCCTGGCGCCGGGTGTTCATGCCGTGCGCCTCGCCGTGGGGTGCGCCGCGGCCGGTGCGGTGGTGGAAGCGCTCTCGCCGCCGGGGTGGGACAACGCGGTCATCCCGCTCGCGGTCGCCGCGGCGTTTCACTTCCTCGCGTGACGCCGTTTCTCTGGGGCCTCCTCTTCGCGACGGCGGGCGCCGCCCTGGTGCTCGCGACCCGGCAGGGGACGCCGGGCGCCGCGGCGCTCGGCTTCGCCGTCTCCCTGGCCCTGGTGTTAGGATTCGGTCCCGGAGTGATGGCTCCGGTCGCGCTCTTCGTGCTCGGCTCGGGGCTCCTCACGCGCCTCGGACGCGCGCGGAAGGAGCGGCTGCGCACGGCGGAGAAGGACCGCGGCCGGCGCGGCGCGGCGCATGTGGCGGCCAAGCTGGGGGTGCCGGCGCTCCTCGGAGCCGCCGCCGCCCTCATGCCGGCCCTCGCGTCGTGGCTGGGAGGCGGCGCGGCCGCATCGCTCGCGGCGGCCTTCGCCGACACCTCGGCGACCGAGATCGGGCCGCTGGTCGCGGGCCAGGTGTTTCGCGTGAGCGGCGGGCGGGTGACGCGCGCCGCGCATGGCGCGCCCGGCGGCGTGAGCGCCGCGGGGCTGGCCGGGGGAGCGCTCGCCGCGCTCGCCCTCGCCGTGCTGGCGCGCGGGACGGGGCTGGGACCGGCGGAGGGCGCGCCCTGGGCCGCGGCCGGCGCGGGATTCGGCGCCGCGCTTGTGGAGAGCGCCGTCGCCGGCACCGGGGTGGGACGTGGCCTCGGCCCGATCGGACGGAACCTGTTCCTGTCGGCGCTGGCCGCGGCCGCCGGCGTTGCGCTGGCCGCCCTGGTTTCGCCTGGAGGAGGTTGACCCGGATGTCGCTCGACATCGCCTGCGTCGTGGCCGCCCGGCCCAACTTCATGAAGATGGCGCCGGTCGTCGAGGCGCTGCGCGCGCGGCCGGGAATTCGCGCGTGGCTGGTACACACGGGCCAGCATTACGA
>DASSLZ010000160.1:0-3522 GCA_035689165.1 Candidatus Eiseniibacteriota bacterium
GGCGTGGTCTCGGCACCGCATCTCGAGGAAGTGGACCGGGAACACTTCCTCCCCTCCACCCGCTCGGTCGCCTTCCGCCGCGCCGCGTGGGAGCGCGTTCACGGCTTCGACGAGCGGTGGGACCACAACGAGGACACGCCGTTCGCCCTCTCCCTGAAACGGGCCGGCTGCCGGTTCGCGTTCGCCCCCGATGCCGTGGTGCGGTGGCGTCCGCGGGGCGATCTCCGGAGCTTCTGGCGCCAGCACCGCCGCTTCGGTTACGGCGACGGGGAGTCCGGCGTCCAGGGATCGTTCTACGGTAGGATCGCCGCCAAGTACGGACTCGCGCTCGCCCTCCTCGTGGCCGGCGCGTGGTTCCGTCCCGCGTGGTGGGCGCTCGCCGCCGGCGCGGTCCTGTTCGCGCTGAGCCAGGCGCGTCGCGCCAGGGGCCGCCTTTCGCCGGGAGCAGCCCTGACCCTGGTGCCGGCGCTCAAGGTGGTCTACGACGCGGCCTATCTTTGGGGCTACGCGCGCGGGGTCGGAAGTCGCGGCCGGAGCGCCATGAAGCCGGCGTAGCGCGCCGGGGACTGAGGGGGAGGAACGCCGTGTACGAGCCTCGCCATAAGAAACCGATCTCCCGCCGGCAGTTCGCCCTGCGGGTCCTGCACAGTGCGGGGCTCGCGTTTCCGCTGGTGCTCTTTTCACTGGGCGGCGGGATGGCGGGCTACATGCTCTTCGAGAAGCTTTCCTGGGTGGACGCGTTCCTGAACGCGTCGATGCTCCTCGGGGGCATGGGACCGGTGGCCACGTTGAAGACGGAAGCGGGGAAGATCTTCGCCGGGATCTACGCCCTGTACGCGGGCCTGATCTTCCTCATCGCGGCCGGCCTCGTGCTCGCCCCGTTCTTCCATCGCGTGCTCCACCGCTTCCACTGGGAGCAGGACCAGAAGCCGTCGTGAGCGACGGCGCCACGGGTGCGGGGGCGAGCGGCGGCGCGTCCGAGCGGCTGGTCGTCCCCGTCGCCAAGGGATCGCTCGCCCGCTTCCTCGCCATCTCGCTCGTGGGCATCGCCGGCTTCGGCTACCTGCTCTTCGGCCGGACGGCGGGGCCGGCCCCGCTTGGCCCGGCGCTTCGCGCGCTGTCGGCGGTCGGCATCCTCTTCTGCGCGTTCTCGGGCCTCTTCGCGGCGCGCCGCCTCTTCGATCCCACGCCGGGACTGGTCCTGGACGCCGAGGGGCTGATCGACAACTCCAACGTGATCGGCGCCGGCCGCGTGCGGTGGGACGAAATCACCGAGATCCGCGTCACGAAGTCGGGGCCCCAGCGCTTCCTCACGGTGGTGGTCGAAGACCCGCGCAAGTTCATCGACCGGGGCGGCTCCCTGCGCCGCAAGGTCTACGAGGCGAACTACCGGAAAGCGGGGACGCCGGTGAACGTCACGGCCCGCACGCTCGCCATCCCCTTCGAGGATCTCATCGCGAAGACGTCGGAGTTCTACCGGCGATACGGACGGCAATAGGGGACGCTCGCGGAGGGAGCCCTCACGCCTCCTGCGTCGTGACTTCCTCGGGCTCGGGGGTCTCGTCGGGACGGGGGTTGAAGATCGCCGCCAGCTCGCCCCGGAGCTGCCCCTCGTCCAGGTTCCACTTGAGCTCGCCCTTGTGCGCGATCGAGATCGCGCCCGTCTCCTCGCTCACCACGATCACCGCGGCGTCGGTCTCCTCCGCCAGGCCGAGGGCGGCGCGGTGGCGCGTGCCCAGAAGGGGCGAGAGCCCGCGCGTCTGGCTCAAGGGAAGGATGCAGCTGGCCGCGACGATGGCGTCGCCCCGGATCACGACGGCTCCGTCGTGCAGCGGCGAATGGGGGGTGAAGATGGTTTCCAACAGCTCGGCGCTCACCGAGGCGTCGATCTTGGTGCCGGTCTCCACGTAGTCGCGCAGTCCCATGTCCCGCTCGAAGACGATGATCGCCCCCCGCCGCTCCTTCGCCATCTCCTCCACGGCCTTGATCGTCTCGGCCACCACGCCGTACTCCTCGACGCGGATGAGCGCCCGGACCAGGCGGTTCTGGCCGATGTGCGTGAGGAGCGCGCGCAGCTCGGGTTGGAAGAGGATCACGAAGAGGATCACCCAGACCGTCTTCAGACTGCCGATGATCCAGTTGAGCGCGTTCAGGCGGAACCACTGCGCCACGATCGAAGCGAAGACGATGATGATGAGCCCCACGAACATCTGCGACGCGCGCGTCCCCTTGATCATGATGAAGAGGCGGTAGAAGAGGAACGCGACGATCAGGACGTCCAGGGCGTCGACCAGGAACTGGGGCTTGAGATCGATCATGATCGGGCTTGGGCCTGGACCGGCGCGCCTCCGGCGGGAAGATCCTCCGCCAGGCGCGCATCCGGATTGAGAATCGCCTCGGCGGTACGGATCGCGTCCACCGTCTCCCGCACGTCATGGGTGCGGACGATGCGCGCCCCCAGCGCGAGCGCCGCCACCGTGGCGCCCAGCCCCGCGGCCAGCCGATCCTCGATGGGGATGGAGCGGCCGGTGACGCGGCCCAGAAACGATTTTCGCGATACTCCGATGTACAGGGGCCGCCCGAGCGAGGTCAAGCTCCGAAGTCCCTGGAGCACGCGCAGGCTCTGCGGGGCGCGCTTGGAGAAGCCGATCCCAGGGTCCAGCGCGATCCGCTCCTCCGGGATACCCGCCGACGTGGCGGCCTTCATCTGGCGCTCCAGGAATCGCCGCACGTCCAGGGCCTCGTCCTCGTAGGCGACCGGCTCGTGCATGCGGTCGGGGGCGCCCAGGGCGTGCATCAGCACGAGCCCGGCGCCCGAAGAGGCGACGACGGCGGCCAGCTCCGGCTGGGCGGTGAGACCGGTTACGTCGTTCACGATCGCCACACCCTCGTCCAGAGCCCGGCGCGCCACCTCGGCGCTCCAGGTGTCCACGGATACCGGAAGACCCAGGCGGACCACCCCTGGGAGCACCGGGCGAAGCCGCGCCCATTCTTCTTCGGCGCCGATGGGAGGACCGCCGCCGGGGCGGGTCGACTGCGCGCCGACGTCGATCGCGTCGGCACCCTCGGCGGCCATGGCCTGGGCGCGCGCGACGGCCCGCGCCGGGTCGAGCCAGCGTCCGCCGTCGTAGAAGCTGTCGGGGGTGAGGTTGAGGATGCCGGCCACGCGGGCCCGCTCGTGGAGATTCCACGAGCCGGCCCGGTGGACGAAGACGCTTACAGGGGGCGTCTCGGAGACGGCCGGGTCTCGCCGCACGTCATCACGCCGGTCCCGGGCTCTCGCTGGGGCGCAGACCGGGCGCGGGACTCCGGGCCGCGCGCGGCTTCTCCTCTTCGACGGCGGTCACGGGGGCGGTGCCGTCCCCGCTGCCGCGGCGGGAGAGCGGCTCCAGCTTCTCGCCGCGCAGGAGCCTCTCGAGTTGATCGCCATCGAGCACCTCGCGCTCCAGGAGCGCGAGCGCGATGACGTGGAGCTTGTCGGTGTTGTCGGCCAGGAGCTGGCGGGCCTTGTTGTAGGCCCCT
>DASSLZ010000161.1:0-10099 GCA_035689165.1 Candidatus Eiseniibacteriota bacterium
ACGAAGTAACAAGCGTAGGAACCCCGGAGTGCGAACGCAAGTTCGCGCGGCGGCCTCGCCGCGCCGGGTGGCGCGAGGAAAAGCCGCGGGGAAGGTGATGCCTGCGCGCCCGCCGGCGCGCTTCTGCATCCGCTGCGGCACGCGGATGCGGCCGGTGCGCGAGCACGGCGTAATGCGCCCGACCTGTCCGGCGTGCGGCTTCATCGCCTACCGGAATCCGGCGCCCGCGTGCGGGGTGCTTTTGCAGCGCGGCGGGCAGGTCCTGCTCGCGCGGCGCGGGCACGAGCCGCGCAAGGACGCTTGGGGGATCCCGGCGGGCTTCATGGAGTACGGCGAACACCCGGAGACGACGGCCGTTCGCGAGGTGCTCGAAGAGACGGGGCTGCGCATCCGTCTCACCGGCCTCTTCGGGGTCTACGCCGGACGGGACGATCCGCGGACGCGGGCGGTGCTGATCCTCTATCACGGGAAGATCGTGGGAGGACGGCTCCAGGCGGGCGACGACGCGAGCGAGCTGGGCTGGTTCGCGCTGGACCGTCTCCCGCGGCCGATGGCGTTCCGGGCGCACCGCGAGGCGCTGCGCGACCTGCGCCGCGCCAACCAGAGGAAGACGAGAGCATGAGCGTACGGATCCTCCACCTGGCCGACCTGCACCTCGGGGCCGCTTTCCCCACGCTGGGGGAGCGCGCCGAGGAGCGCTCACGCGACGTGCTCTCGGCGTTCCAGCGCGCCGTGGAGTTCGCCGCCTCCGCCGAGAAGCCGGTGGACCTGGTCGCCATCGCCGGGGACCTCTTCGATACGCACGATCCCGCCGACGGCCTCGTCTTCGAGGTGGAGTCGGCGCTGGAGCGGCTGACGCGCGCGGGCCTTCCGGTACTGATCGCGCCGGGCACCCACGACGCGTGCGGCTACCGGCGCTCGGTCTATCGGCGCATGCGCCTCCCCGAGGGGGCGCACCTGTTCCTCTCGCCCACGTTCGAACCCGGCCCGCGGCATACGGTGCGGGGCGAGTCGGTGCAGACCTACGGCATCGCGTTCGACGGTGCGGTCTGCGCCCGCCCGCTCTCCGAGTTCCGGCCCGGGGAGCTTGCCGACTACCACCTCGGCGTCGCGCACGGGGCCCTTCAAGATTCGCCCACCTGGAAGATCCGTCCGCAGGACATGCCGATCACGCGCAGCGAGATCGGCGCCTGCGGCCTCCACTACCTGGCGCTCGGGCATTTCCACAATTTCGCCGAGGTGCGCGAGGGAGGCTGCGTCGCGGTCTACCCGGGCACCCTCGAGGGGCGCAAGTTCGGCGAGAACGGGCCCCGCTACCTGATCGTGGCCACCCTCGGCAGGGAGGCGGTCTCGATCGAGCGCACCCCGTGGAACGCGCGCACGGTGACCGAGGCGGTCGTGGACTTCCAGATCGCCGAGATCCGCGAGGCGCGCCAGCTGGAGGAGCGGGTGGCGGCGTTCGCGGGGGACCGCGAGATCGTGCGCGTCCGCCTCACCGGCCCCGCGGAGTTCGTGTTCGACGCCGAGCGTCTCCACGCGCGGCTCAAGCCCCGGTTCTTCCACCTCGAGCTGGACGACCGGACCTACCTGGTCAATGCCCGCCTTCTCGAGCGCTATCGCGAGGAGGCCACCGTGCGCGGCGTGTTCGTGCGGCGGATGCTCGAGCGGATCGAGCAGGCCGGCACCGCCGAGGCCAAGGAGACCGCCACGCTCGCGCTCCGGGTCGGGCTCGCCGAGTTCCAGAACCCCCGCCATGCGCCTTGAACGGGTGACGGTCGAGGGCTTCGGCCCCCTCTCGAACTTCGACGCGGCCCTCGAGCCGAAGCGGCTGAACCTCATCATCGGCCCCAACGAGTCGGGCAAGTCCTCGTTCGCCGGCGCGATCGTCGCGACCCTGTTCGGCGTCTCCACGCTGGAGTCGGAGGAGCTCGCGCGCCCCTGGAGCGGAGGCGCGCACGCCGCGACGATCGTCTTCGCCGCGGGCACCGGCCGCTACCGGCTGCGCCGGAATTTCCAGACGCAGGACGTCTGCGTGGAGCAGCTCGACGGCGAGGGAGACGAGGCGAAGAGCGTCCTCTTCCAGGCCGTCGCGAACCCGCGCGGCAAGAGTCCCGAGCTCCAGCAGTACGAAGAGCTGCTCCGCGGCTGGCTCGGCTTCACCGAGGCCCGCCTCTTCCGCGAGTCCTCCTTCGTCTACGAGAGCGCCTTGGAGACCCGCGTCTCCCCCGAGCTCCGGCACCTGGTCTCGGGGGCCGTGGAGGCCGACTACCAGCAGATCCAGGAGGCGTTGCTGGAGCGCCTCGACACCCTGACCCGCGAGCATCCGTACGACCCGCGCCAGCGCAAGCGCAACAACCGCTCGATCGAGACCCGCGAAGACCGATTGGAGCAGCTCCGCGCGCGACGGTCCCGATCGGAGAACGTCCTCACCGAGCTCAAGTCGCGCACGAAGGAGCGCGAGGGGCTGGAGTCCCGGATCACCGAGCTCCGGGGCGAGCTGGCGGGCAAGGAGCGGCTGCTCACCGACCTCGAGACCTGGGTGACGCTCCGCGAGGAGCAGCGGAAGCTGATGAAGCGCGTCCCGGCCGTGGGGCAGGAGCTGGTCCTGGCGCGCCGGGCCCGGGGCCAGGCGGAGGAGATCGACCGGAGGATCTCGGAGTCGCTCGCGTACCTGGCGAACGCGCCGGACGAGGTGGAACCCGATCTCCTGCGGCTGGGCATGCTCCGCTCGCAGCGGTCGCGTCACCTGAAGAGCGCGGAGACCGAGCGGACGAAGCTGGAGGGGAAGAAGCAGGGCTCTCCGGCGCTCGCGATCGTGCTGGCGCTGGTGGGCGCCGCAGCGGCCGGAGGGGGCGTCTACGCCGGGCTCCGGAATCCGCTCTACGCGGGGGCTGCCGGAGCGGTGGGCGCGCTGGCGGGGTTTGCCGTCGGGCGGATGTTCGGCCAGAGCGCGGTCAAGACGCGCGCCGTGGCCGAGGCGCAGCTCAAGGTGGCCGAGGAGAACATCCGCACGCTGAGCCAGGAGATCGATCAGATCGAAATCCGCGTGAATCCCTACATCTCAGGGCGGACCCTCGAGGTGGTGCTGGCCGACGTGAAGCGCTTCCGCGCCGCGAACCAGGAGCGCCGCGAGCACGCCGCGGTGATGCAGTCCCTGCCCGCGCCGGAGCGCCTCGAGGCCGAGGCGAAGGAGCTGGACGAGGCGGTGGCGGCCCTGCGCGCGAAGGAGAAGGCGATCCTGCGCCAGTCGCCATTCCTGGCTCCGCTCAAGGAGGACCCCGTCAAGGCCGCCGAGGCCGCCGAGCGGCTGAAGCGCGAGACCGCCGGGCTCCGCTCCAAGATCGAGATCTCGCAGGAGGGGCTGGACGGACTGCTGCGGAAGGCGGGCGGCGGCGAGGGGGATGCGGAGAACCTCGAGACGCTGGACGAGATGATCGGCGACGAGGAGACCGACCTGGCGCGGGAGCGCCGGCAGCGCGACGCGCTCCTCCTGGCGCTCGACGTGCTGCGCGATTCGGTGATCGCCTACCAACAGCAGCACGTGGGACGCCTGGGCGGGGTCGCGGGCTCCACGCTGGCCCGCCTCACGGCCGGGCGCTATCGCGCCGTGACCCTCGATTCCGACTTCACGCCGATGCTCGCGACCGACGGCAAGGAGCGGGTGCCGCTGGAGGCGCTGAGCCGGGGAGCGCGGGACGCCTTCTACTTCGCGCTCCGCGCGGCGCTCGCCAAGGAGCTGGCCGCGCGGGAACCCGTGCCGCTCCTCCTGGACGATCCGATCGCGCACCTGGACGAGGAGCGCCGCGGGACGATGCTCGCCATGCTGGAAGAGCTCGCGCGCGAGATCCAGGTGGTGCTCCTGACGCACGACCGCCGCGTGCTGAACCAGGTCCGCGAGGCCCACGTGATCGCCCTGGGCGCCGGCGTGACCCCAGCGTCCTCCCGGAAGGTCGAGGCCCGCAAGTAAGTCGCGGCTCCGGACCCCGTTCCGCCGCCGTACTCCCCCAGAATCCGCTCAAGATCTGGCTCGATGCAGCCGAAGCACACACCGTATGGCCCGACCGACCCCGCCCCCTCCGACTCCGGATCAGAAAGCGGCCCGGATCCGCGACCAGGTGCTCGCGCTCGACGTGAAGCGCGTGGCCGACTGGATCCAGACGCTCATCCGCACGGTCAAGGCCATGCGCATGTACCTGCCGAACAATCCCACGCTGCACAAATTCCAGGGAGACCTGGAAGGGCGCACCTGGTCGGTGCTGAAGGAGATCGGGGACATCACGCTCACCGTGCAGCAGTTCGACTTCCTCTTCGAGAACTACTCCGTCTACCACAACGCCGCGCGCGAGGACTCGCTCGCGTTCCGCTTCTACGCCGACGGGGTGCGCGAGATCACGATCAAGGAGGGGCTGGAGCCGCAGGAGCTCCGCGGCCTGCTCGACGTGCTCAAGCGCTCGACCGACGGCCCGTCCGGCCAGGACGACGTCGTCACACTCCTCTGGGAGCGGGACTTCCGCCACGTCGAGTACATCTACATCCCTCTCGACGAGCTGATCGGCGACGCTTCGCCGGCGCCGAAGGGGCGCGAGGAAGAGGCGGAGGCGAGCAGCGAGCCCGGCGGGGGACTTCCCTGGCCCGGCAGCGTCGCCCCGGAAGAGGAGGAGTCCGACGCCAGCGCGACGGCCGGTCCGGATCAGGCCGGCGCGCCGATCGCGGCCGAGCGCTCGGACGACTGGGCGCCCGAGACGTCGGTGGACTCGGCGTGGGACGAGGCCGCCAGCGTGCAGTTCCGTATGACCGATGAGGAGCTCTCCACGCTCGAGGCCGGGATCCGGGAGGAAGAGGCACGTCCCCTCGGGTCGGAAGTGCTCGAGATCGTGGCGGCCATCCTCGAATCGGAGGAGGAGCCGGCCGGCTTTCTGGAGTCCGCGGTGGCGTTCCAGCGCTTCATCGAGCTGGCCATCGAGGAGGCCGACATCGCGCGCGCCAACGCGCTGCTTGCCCGCCTCAAGACGATCGCCGCGAAGAAGGCGGAGCGCCACGCGGATTTCGCCGGCATCGCCGAGCAGGTGATCCGCGAGATCGGCCGGCCCAGCTTCCTCGCGCAGGCCGCCCCCACGCTGAACGCGCACCCCGAGATCGATCCCGCGGTGCTCACGAACTTCCTGATCCAGCTGGGCTCCGGCGCGGCGCCGGCCGTTTGCGACCTGCTCGGCCAGGTGAACCACGTGAAGCACCGGCGCGCGCTCTGCGAGGCACTGGCCACCTCGTGCCGGGACGACGTCGAGATCCTGATCGGACGGCTCGGCGACTCACGGTGGTACGTCATCCGGAACGTCGTGTACGTGCTGGGCCGCATCGCGCACCAGGGGGTGGAGCGCGCGCTCGATCGGGCCCTGCATCATGAGGACGTCCGCGTGCGCAAGGAAGCCGTGCGGGCGCTGGGGAAGATCGAGAGCCCGACGAGCCGCGCCTACCTCATTTCGGCGTTCCGCGACGCCGACGCCGGCGTGCGGGTGCAGGCGGCCACGACCCTCGCGGCCAAGCGCGACGAGCGCGCGGCGCAGAGCATTCTGCAGGTGATCGGCGCGCCCGAGTTTCCCCGGCGCGACCTGGGCGAGCGGCAGGCCTTCTTCGAGGCCCTGGGCCGTTCGGGCTCCGACGCGCTGGTGCCGCAGCTCTCGGCCACCCTCACCAAGGGGACCCTGTTCCGCGCCGGAAGCGACGAGGATCGCTACCACGCCGCGCTCGCCCTGGCCTGGCTGGGAACGCCGGCGGCGCTCGCCGTGCTGAACCGCGAGCTCTCGGGCAAGCGCGAGCCGGTCCGGAAAGCGGTGGAGGCGGCGCTCACCGTCGTCCGGAACGCCGGAATGAACACGCTCGGCACGGCTAAGTCCGAGGAGGAGGGCGAATGAGCGGGACCACCAAGGCGCCCACCCCGGAGGCGCAGCGGCGCGGCGGGGACGAGGCGGCGCGCGTCGCCGTGCAGGGGCGCGGCCTCGCCATCCACCTCTGCGTGCTCCTCAAGACCGCGCGCGTCCACGACGTCGGGAACGTGGCCTTCCAGGGCCCCCTCACCAACTTCATGGACACGGTGGAGCAGATGTGGACGGCCGAAGGGGATTTCAAGCTCCAGGCGATCGGCGACTTCCTCTATCTGAACCAGCACCGGCTCCGCGTCGACGCATCGTCCTACCCCAGCTACCAGTACCTGATCGACGAGTTCAAGGCGCGCGGCCTGTCGGGGTTCGTCTTCACCGGGAAGCTCACCCCTCCCGAGGTGAAGAAGTTCGTCCGGCTCTTCCTGGACGTGGACGTGAAGGCGGCCGATCCCTTCGACGAATTCGCCGAAGCCCTCTCCAAGCTCTCGGTCGAGCGGCTCGTGCCGCTTCGCACGGTGGTGCCGAACGCGGGGCAGATCGACAGCGCCGAGGCGCGCGACAGCCGGAAAGCGGCCAAGCGGACCTTCTACCGCGCGATCGAATCGGCCCGCACCGTCATGCTGAGCGCGCGGGACAGGCGCCCCATCGACCTCCGGAAAGCGAAGCGCGCGGTGCAGGGGATCGTGGACCTGATCCTGGAAGAGGAGTTCTCGCTCTTCGGCCTCACCGCGATCAAGAACCATGACGAGTACACCTTCCAGCACTGCGTCAACGTCTCGATCCTCTCGATCGCCCTGGGGCAGCGGCTCGGATTGTCGAAGAAGCTCTTGGGCGAATTGGGCGTCGCGGCCATCCTCCACGACCTGGGCAAGGCCACGATTCCGCCCTGGGTGCTCAACAAGCCGGGCAAGCTCACGGCCGAGGAGTGGAAGCTGATGACCGATCACCCCATCCAGGGGGTGAAGATGATCGCGAAGATGAAAGGACTGAACGACCTGGCGCTGCGCGCCATGATCGTGGCCTTCGAGCACCACCTGAACTACGACCTGAGCGGCTACCCGCAGATCGGGCACGAGGCCAAGCAGACCCTGTTCGGGCGCATCGTCTCGATCGCCGACTGCTTCGACGCGATGACGGCGCACCGGGCCTACCGGCGCACGCCGTTCACGCCCTACGAGGCGCTCCAGCAGATCGTCACGAAGAATCGAGACAAGTTCGACCCGCTGCTCCTCAAGGCCTTCATCAACACGGTCGGCATGTACCCCGCCGGCACCGTCGTGCTGCTCGACACGAACGAGATCGCGGTCGTGACCGCGCACAACGCCCACGACATCTTCCGCCCCAAGGTGCGCGTCGTGGCCGACAAGGAGCGGAAGCGCCTGGAGGAGGGTCCCGTCCTGGACCTGAGCGTCCGGAGCGAAGAGACCGGCGCGTTCGCGGTCGGCATCGTCTCGGCGCTGAACCCCGAGGAGTACGGCGTCAACGTCGCCGACGCGCTGGCTTAAGCGCATCCTGCCGATCCGGGTCCTGCACACCGCCCGCCGCGGGTGGCGACCCCGCCTTCCCCATCGCTCCTTGACCCGCCCCGCATCCCTTCGTAAGCTCTTGCGCCTCTGCCCTGTAGCCAGGATCTTTGGAGGCTCCCCTCCGTGCCGCTCCGTCGTCCCCGCGCGCTCATCGTCGACAAGGATTCCGCCGAGACCCACGCGCTGATCGCCGCGCTGGACGCGGACGGGTTCGACGCGAAGTGGGTGAAGGACGGGGAGCAGGCCTTCAACGTCCTCGACGCGCCCGGTCCCGACGAGGCCGGCGCCGCCGCCCCCGGGCCCGAGGTCGTGATCGCCGAGCTGCGCGCCCAGCGGGTGGACGGGATGCGCCTGCTCGAGGTGGCGCGCCGCCGCAACCCGGAGGTCTGCGTCATCCTGATCGCCGACGCGGGCACGATCGAGCTCGCGACCGAGGCGATGCGCCAGGGTGCCTACGATTTCCAGACCCGCCCCCTCAACCTGGCCAAGATGCTGGCTGTGATCCGCCGCGCGCTGAGCCATCAGCAGCTGGTGGGGCGCGTCTCCGATCTGGCCGAGCGGCTGGAGGAGCGCGCGCGCGTCCCCAGCCTGACCGGGAATTCGCGGGCGATGCAGGACCTCTACGCGCGCATCGCGCAGGTGGCGGGCACGCGCGCCACGGTGCTGATCCAGGGGGAGACGGGAACCGGGAAGGAGCTGATCGCCAAGGCCCTCCACCAGCTCTCCCCGCGGAAGGACGAGCGCTTCGTGAAGCTCCACTGCGCCGAGCTCTCGGAGAACATCATCGAGAGCGAGCTCTTCGGGCACGAGCGGGGCGCCTTCACCGGCGCTGAGCAGCAACGGCGCGGGCGCTTCGAGCTGGCCGACCAGGGGACCCTCTTCATCGACGAGATCTCCGAGGTCCCGATGAACATCCAGACGAAGCTCCTGCGCGTGCTGCAAGACCGGCAGTTCGAGCGCGTGGGGGGCGAGGAGACGGTGACCGTGGACACACGGGTGATCGCCGCGGCCAACAAGCCCCTCGACCTCCTGGTGGCGCGCGGTCAGTTCCGGGAGGACCTGTACTACCGGCTCCGGGTCGTCCTCCTGGAGGTGCCGCCGCTGCGGGAGCGGCGCGACGACATTCCCCTGCTCGTCGAGGAGTTCATCCACGCGTTCAACAAGGAGCACGCGCGCAAGGTGACCGGCGTGACGCGCGGCGTGGTGGACCGGATGATGCAGTACGACTGGCCGGGGAACGTGCGCGAATTGAAGAACACCGTGGAGGAGATGGTGCTCTTCACGCAGGGGAAGCGTCCGCTGGACGTGAGCGATCTCCCGATCGCGCTCCGCCAGCAGCGCACGAGGACCGCGGCCGAGCTGAACCTGGCCGTCGGCATGTCGATGGCGGAGATCGAGCGGGCCGCCATCGAGGCGACGCTGCGCAGCGTCGGCTACGACAAGCAGAAGGCGGCGGCCGCGCTCGGGATCGGGCTCCGGACGCTGTACCGGAAGGTGAAGGAGTACGGTTTGTAACCATGCGCGGGGCCTGGCTGGCGATCGCTCTCGCCTGTTCCCCCGTCATCGCGCGGCCGGTCCTGGCCGTGGCCGCGTACCTTCACGAGTTTCCACATCCCGTCGTCGCCGTGCAGTTCCATCCGCGCGGAGACCGGAGGTTCCAGGTATCCGACCTGGAGAACGCCCTCCATCTCGGCGCGAGCGCCGCCGAGCTCACGGTCGTGATCTCGGGATTCCGCGCGGCGCTGGAGCGCTCGATCGCGCCGGCGGCGCTGGACACGCTCTGCATCGTGGAGGCGGTCAGGGCCTCGGCGGGGGTGGAGCGCCGCCCGTGAGGCGCGCGACCTCGGCCCGGAGCAGCGCCGCCTCGCGGGGATCGGATTCCAGGGCGGCCGCTTCCTGCATCGCGGCGATTCCCTCGGCGGGGCGGTGGAGCTTGTTGATGTAGAGCACCGCCAGGTCGCGCCGCGCGAGGCCGCGCTCGGGCACGCCCTGCGGCACGGCCTCGAACTGCGAGGCCGCTTCCTCGAACCGCCCCAGCTCGGCCAGGATCTGCGCCACGTTGAGTCGGATCCGGTTGTCGCCGGTCGCCTCCAGCGCCGCCTTCAGCTCGGGCAGCGCCTCCTCCTTCCGCCCCAGCTCCCGGAGCGCGAGCCCGCGGTAGAAGTGCGCCGACGCGCTCCGCGGGAGGAGGGCCAGGCCCGCGCGCGCGGCCGCCTCGGCCCCCGCGGCGTTCCCCTTGCCGAGAAGCGCTATGGCCAGCCCGATCTGGAGCTGGCCATTCATGTTCCTCGAATCGACGAGCAGCCCGCGGCGCGCCCACTCCTCCGCGCGGTCGGGCTGGTTCAGCTTTCCGAAGAGCGCCGACATGTCCGCGCACCAGAGCGCGAGCCGCGTCGTGTGGTTGGGATGGGGCATCAGCGCGGCAAAGAGGCTCTCGCGCTGGGCCGCGGTGCTGAGCGGTCCCGGCAGCTCGCGCACCTCGATCTCCGGTCCCGAGGCCTTCTCGCTTCGCGTGCTCCAGACCAGGCGGCCGTGCTCCTGGAGCCAGCGGTAGAAGGCGACCTCGACGGGGTAGTTCGCGGAATCGCCCTCGAAGCGGCTGGAGATGCCGCTCGACTGCACGTAGTAGCGGATGCCGTCCAGGAACTCCGGGTGGTACGCCGGTCGCACGAGGGGCGCCTGCGTCGCGAAGAA
>DASSLZ010000162.1:0-12811 GCA_035689165.1 Candidatus Eiseniibacteriota bacterium
CCGGCCCTGCTCCGGACCGCCGTGCCTCCGGAGTCGTTCGCCGGCGAATTCCTGAGCCTCCCTTCGCGGCGCGGGAAGCACATCGTGCTCGAGTGCGAGTCCCGGCGCGCGATCGTCATCCACCTGATGCGCCTGGGAAGGCTGAGGCTCGCGCCGCCGACGGCGGGAGGGGGCCCGTCACGCCGTCCCGCGGGCAGCAAGGGGTGGTCGGCGCGGATCGCGTTCGACGACGGATCGGCGCTCCTCCTGATCGAGCACGGCACCGAGAAGCGCGCGCGCATGTGGCTGACCGACGACGCCGACGCGCTCGAGGAACTCGCGGCCGTCGGCCCCGACCCCACGCGCGGCGAGCTCTCCGAGGAGCGGTTCCTGGCGGCGCTGCGCGCGTCGTCGCGGCAGCTGAAGACGCTCCTCACCGACCAGCGCGCGATCGCCGGGATCGGAAACGGCCTCTCGGACGAGATCCTCTACGAGGCGCGGCTCTCGCCGCTCCGCCTGACGGGCCAGGTCACCGACGATGAGGCGCGGCGGCTCTACGCCGCGATCGGGGCAGTGCTGGAGCGCCAGACGGCGCTGCTTCGCGAGTCGGCCGCCGGCGAGCTGCCGCAGCGGGAGCCCAGCGAGCACTACGCCGTCCACGATCACGCAGGATCGAAGTGCCCCCGCTGCGGAGGAGTGATCGCGCGGATCTCCTACGCCGACCACGAGACGTTCTACTGTCCCGGGTGCCAGACCGGCGGGGCGCCGCTCAAAGACCGGCGGTTATCCAAGCTGTTGAAGTAGAAGGGCGTTACCCTTACGTGAAGGGCGGTCACGAGCCGGCCGATACCAAGGTATAGTTGCAGGAAGAAGCTCCCGGCCGCATCGTATCCCCCATGAGGCGGCTCCGAACGGCCGCCCCGGGGTATGAAGGAGCACATGAACCCACGTCGCCTCATCGGATCGCTGGTCGTGCTGGCCCTGCTGGCGGGATCGACGTTCGTTCCCCTGGCCAGGGCGGCGTGCGCGCTTCCCAAGGCGAACACGGCCGCCTGCCCGAGCTGCGTGAGCGGTCCTTCTTCGACGGGAGCTTCGGTCGCCGCCGATCGCTCCTGCTGCGCGGCTCCGTCGTCTCTCGCCGAACGCGATCCGGCGACCGTCGCGCCCAACGGCGGCTTCGTCGAGACGCTGGCGGCTGCCGCCATTCTCCCCGCCGCTCACGGCGCGATCGTCGTATCGATGCAGCGCGACGCGCGGACCGTCGCGGCCCGTCCGCCTGGTTTTTCGCCGCCGCTCCTCCGGACCACCATCCTCCTGATCTGAGTCGCACCACCTTCCCGGGCTGATCCGGGGCCGGCGTACGCCGCGCCCGGACCTGCCGGCCATGACCGCTCGTCCGCGCGCGTAACCTCGCGCGGATACCCGTCCACGAGCCAACGAAGGTGGTGATCGCATGCGCCGTCGCGCGCCGCTCTATCTCATGTTCCTGATGTCGTTGGTCCTCGCCGGCTCCGTCCCGTCCGCGCGGGCCGCCGAGACGCCCCCGTCGGAGTCGCCCGCGTCTCTCGATTCGATCTTCGGGACCTCGAGCCTCGACCTGGCGGCACTGGAAGGCGCGGTTCTCCGCCGCAACCCCTCGCTTGCCTCGATGCGCTCCGCCTGGCAGGCCATGGAGGCGCGCGCCGACGTCGCCGGCGCCTGGGACGACCCTCGCGTCGAGGGGATGCTCGCGCCCCGTAGTCTCGGCTCCTCGGCCGTCGATCCAGGCTGGTCGGTCGAGGTGACGCAGATGGTGCCGCTGTTCGGACAGCGTGCGGCCATGGGGAAGGCGGATCGCGCTCAGGCGCGCTCGATGCGCGAGGACTACCGCGCGATGCGGCTGGAGATGCTCCGCATGACGCGTGAGCTCTACTTCCAGCTCTTCCTCACGGCGCGGAGCATCGACGTCAATCGCGAGCTGGCGGGGCTCCTGGAGCAGTTCCGCAGGGTGGCGCTCCAGAAATACGCCGCGGGGACGGTCGGGCAGCAGGACGCGCTACAGGCCGACGTCGAGGCGGCGATGCTCGACCACCAGCTCGTCGCGACCGGCCGCACGCGGCGCGAGATCCAGGCGCGCCTCCGCGCCCTCCTGCACGACGAGACCGACCGCGCGTTCCCCGATCCGCCGGCGGAGCTCCCGCACATCCAGCACGAGCTGGCCGACACGACGTTTGCCTCCGCCGCCGCGACGCGGCCCGAGCTCCGGTCGCGCCAGGCCGCGATCGAAGCGCGGCGCGCGGAGATCACCGCGGCGAGCCGCATGCGCCTTCCGGAGCTGATGCTCGTCGCGCGCCACGACCGGACCATGGAGATGCCCGAGTGGCGCACGATGGTTGGGGCCGGCATCACCCTCCCGCTCTGGTTCGGCAAGAACGGAGCCGCCGTGCGCGCGGCGAGGGCGGACCTCGAGCGCGCCGAGGCGGAGAGGCTTGCGGTGTCCGATTCGATCCGCGCCCAGGTCGAGATCGCGAGGGCGCGCGTCCACGAGACGAGCCACGAGCTGGAGATCATCGAGACGCGGGTCGTCCCCGCCACCGAGCGCGCGCTCGCCTCGGTACGCGCCGGCTACGAATCCAACCGGTCCGACTTCCTGGCGCTCCTCACGGCGGAGCGGGACCTCGCGCGGGCCCGGCTGGACCGCTATCAGTCGATCGCGATGGTCCACATGGCCCTCGCCGATCTCGAGCGCGCCATCGGCCTCGAACCCGCGCCGCTGCGCGAGGAGGAATCTCGATGAGATCCGAACGAAATCGCCGCCTGGCCGCGCGCTGGACGCCGGTTCTCGCGGCGCTGCTTCTCGCCGCAGTCGGGGGGTGCTCCCGGAAGGCCACGACCACCGACCGGAGCGAAGGTCGCGCGGTGGGGGACTTCCGCATTACGGCGGAGAACCACCCCGCGCGGCCCGTGGTGGGGAACAACCGGCTCATCGTCACGCTTCAAGACGCCTCCGGGAAGCCGGTTGTCGGTGCCACGATCGACATGTCGGCCGTGATGGAGGCGATGGGCACGATGCCGCGCATGCAGAGCCGCGGCGTCGTCACCGAATCGCGTCCCGGCGTCTACGAAGTCAAGTACGGGCTCGCGATGACAGGCGAATGGGACCTGAACCTCGCGATCCGCGCCTCCCAGGGAACCCAAGCGGTCGCCTCGTGGCGTCTCAGCACCAGCACCGAGGATCTCCAGTTCGTCGCGGGAACACCGCCGCCCGGTGCCGCGCCACCGCCGAGCGCGTCCCCGACGGCGTCCGCTCCGGGGGAGATTCCCGGATTCGGCCCCGTGCTGCTCGACACGGCGCGGCGCCAGTCGATCGGCGTCGGGACCCAGGTGGTGGCCCCGCGTCCCATCCGCGCCACGATCCGCGCCGCCGGGAAGGTGACGTACGACGAGACGCGCCGCACCGAGATCTCGCTCAAGTTCTCCGGGTGGGTCCGGCGGATCCAGGTGGACTACACGGGCCGCGTGGTCCAGAAGGGGGAACCGCTCATCTCGGTCTACAGCCCGGAGCTCTTCTCCGCGCAGCAGGAATTCCTCCAAGCGCTCCGTCCCGCGCCGGCCGGCGGAGGGTCGGGGATGGACATGGGACCCACGGGTGCCGATGCGAGCCGCACCGCGACCGGCGCCGATCCGGAGTTGGCCGCGGCCGCGCGGCAGCGGCTCCGCCTCTGGGACATCACGCCGGCGCAGATCGACGCGATCGCGCGCTCGGGAAAGCCGCTCGAGGCCGTGCCGATCCTAGCGCCCGCGAGCGGCGTCGTCGTCGAGAAGAACGTGGTGGAGGGATCCTCCTTCATGGCGGGTCAGGTCCTCTACCGGATCGCGCCGATCCACCCCGTCTGGGTCGTGGCGAGCGTCTACCAGTACGAGCTGCCGCTCGTGCGGAGCGGGATGAGCGCGGTCATCGAAACGCCGTTCCTGCCGGAGCGGACACGCACGGGCCGAGTTTCGTACATCAACCCCTACCTGGATCCGAGCACGCGTACCGGTGAGGTGCGGGTCACCGTGGCCAACCCGAGGGGAGATCTCAAGCCCGGCATGTTCGTCGACGTCACCCTCGAGCGGGACCTGGGGACGCGGCTCGCGATCCCCGCCGGCGCCGTGCTGTACGAGGGGAACCGGAGCATCGTCTTCGTGGACCGGGGACCTGCCGGGTTCGCGCCGCGCGAAGTGGCGCTGGGGGCCAAGGCGGGCGACGACGTCGAGGTGAAGGCGGGCCTCGCACCCGGAGACGTGATCGTCACGTCGGGTAACTTCCTGATCGCGGCGGAGAGCAAGCTCAAGGCCGCCAGCGTGAACCCGTAGGAGGGCGGCCGTGCTCGCACGCTTGATCGCCTGGTGCGCCCGAAACCGCGGCCTGACGCTCGCGCTGGTCCTCGTCGCCGCCGCTTTCGGAGTCCGCGCCCTTCAGAACACGCCGCTCGACGCGATTCCCGACCTATCGGACACCCAGGTCATCATCTCGACCGAGTGGATGGGGCGTAGCCCCGACCTCGTCGAGGACCAGATCACCTATCCGATCGTGACCGCGCTCCGCTCCGCGCCCGGCGTCCAGTACGTCCGCGGGCTCAGCATGATCGGCGACTCCTTCGTCTACGTCGTCTTCAAGGACGGCGTGGACGTCTACTGGGCGCGGAGCCGCGTCCTGGAGTATCTCGCCTCGCTGCAGGGGAGGTTGCCGGAGGGAGTCACGCCGCAGCTCGGTCCCGACGCGACCGGCGTCGGCTGGGTCTTCGAGTACGCCCTGGTCGACACGACCGGCCGGAACGACCTCTCCCAGCTCCGCTCCTTCCAGGACTGGTACTTGCGCTACTGGCTCCAGAGCGTCGACGGCGTGGCCGAAGTGGCCTCGGTCGGCGGCTTCGTCCGGCAGTACCAGGTGGACCTCGATCCGCGCCGCCTCGAGTCCTACAAGATCTCGCTCAAGGACGTCGACATGGCGATCCGGCGGTCGAACAAGGACGTCGGCGGCAACGTGCTCGAGATCTCCGAGCACGAGTACTTCGTGCGCGGGCGCGGCTACATCCGCTCGACCTCCGACCTCGAGCAGGTGGTGGTGAAGGTCGGCGAGGATGGCGTTCCCGTGACCGTGGGGCAGGTGGGCGAGGTCCACCTCGGCCCCGAGCCGCGCCGCGGCATCGCGGAGCTGAACGGCCGGGGCGAAGTCGTCGGCGGCGTGGTCATCATGCGCCAGAAGCAGAACGCCCTCCACGTCATCCAGGGAGTGAAGCGGCGCCTGGAAGAGGTGCGTGGAGCGTTTCCCCCGGGGATCCAGCTGGTCGTCACGTACGACCGTTCGAAGCTGATCGGGCGGGCGGTCGAAACCCTCTGGCACGAGCTGCTCCAGGAAATGCTCATCGTCAGCCTCGTGATCATCGTGTTCCTGTTCCATTTCCGGAGCGCCCTGATCCCGATCCTCACGCTGCCGATTGCGGTCGTCCTCTCCTTCATCCTGATGCAGGGGCAGGGACTGACCGCGAACATCATGTCCCTTGGCGGCATCGCCGTGGCGATCGGAGCGATGGTGGACGCCTCGATCATCATGGTCGAGAACGTGCACAAGAAGCTGGAGCTCTGGGAGGCCGGGGACAAAAGGGAATCGCGAGCGGACGCGATCATTCGCGGCCTCCAGGAAGTGGGGCGCCCCGTCTTCTTCGCCCTGATGGTGATCACCGTCTCCTTCCTCCCGATCTTCACGCTCGAGGCGACCGAGGGACGCCTCTTCAAGCCGCTCGCCTTCACGAAGACCTATTCCATGTTCTTCGCAGCGCTCCTGGCGGTCACGCTGACGCCGGCACTGGCGGCCTGGTTCATCCGCGGAAAGATCCGGCCGGAGCACACGCATCCGATCAGCCGCCCGCTCGTTCAGGCGTACGCCCCCGTGGTCCGCTTCTCGGTGCGGCATCGCCGCTGGATCGTTCTGGGGGCGGTGCTCCTCATGGTCTCGACCCTACCGATCTACCTGCGACTTGGCAGCGAGTTCATGCCGCCGTTGAACGAGGGGACCATCCTCCACATGCCGACGGCGCCCCCGGGAATGTCGGCCACCGAAGCGGGGCGCGTGCTCCAGTACATGGACCAGAAGCTCAAAGAGATTCCCGAGGTCGAGACCGTCTTCGGGAAGATCGGCCGCGCGCGTACCGCGACCGATCCGGCGCCGATGTCCATGGTCGAAACGGTGATCACCCTGAAGCCGGAATCGGAGTGGCGCCCCGGCATGACGTGGGAGCGGCTCATCTCGGACATGGACCGGCGCGTCCGAGTCCCCGGGATGCCGAACATCTGGTGGATGCCGATCCAGACCCGGAACGAGATGCTGGCCACCGGCGTCCGAAGCGCCGTGGGGGTGAAGGTCTACGGACCCGACCTCGCCACCATCGAGCGCCTCGCCGTGCAGGTGGAACGGGCGCTGCAGGACGTTCCCGGCACCCGGAGCGCCTTTGCCGAGCGGATCATGGGTGGATTGTTCCTCGACTTCGACATCGACCGCGCGGAAGCGGCCCGCTACGGACTCACGGTCGAAGACGTGCAGGACGTGATCGAGACGGCCGTGGGCGGGATGCCGGTCTCGCAGACGGTGGAGGGGCGCGAACGCTACCCGATCAACATCCGCTACGCGCGCGGCTTCCGGGAGGACCCGGAGGCGCTGGGGCGGATCCTCGTCCCGACCATGATGGGGGCGCAGGTTCCGCTGGCGCAGCTTGCCAAGCTCCAGTTCCGCACCGGGCCGCCCATGATCCAGGAGGAGGACGGGCAGCTGTTCGGGTTGGTCTCGGTGGACGTCGCCGACCGGCCGCTGGCCCAGTACGTGCACGACGCGAAGGAAGCGGTCGCGAAGAAGGTCGTGCTTCCGCCTCGATACCGGCTCGACTGGTCAGGGCAGTTCAAGTACTACGAGCGCGCCGCGGCCCGGCTCGCGCTCGTCGTCCCGATCACGCTGCTGCTCGTGTTCGGGCTCCTCTACTTCAACACGCGTTCCGTCACCGAATCCTCGATCGTGATGCTCGCGGTTCCGTTCTCGCTCGTGGGCGCCGTCTGGATCCTCTGGATCCTGGGCTACCACCTGAGCGTGGCCGTCTGGGTGGGGATGATCGCCCTGGCAGGTCTCGATGCCGAGACGGGGGTCGTCATGCTGCTCTATCTCAAGCTGGCCCACAAGGAGCGGGAAGACCGTGGACAGTTGCGGGACCGGCAGGACCTGACCGAAGCGATCGTCGAGGGAGCGGCGCACCGCATCCGGCCGAAAATGATGACTGTATGCGCCATTCTGTTCGGCCTTTTGCCCATTCTCTTCGGGCAGGGAAGCGGCGCCGACGTCATGAAGCGGATCGCCGCCCCGATGGTGGGCGGCGTGATCACCTCGTTCATCCTGGAACTGATCGTCTATCCGGCCATCTATGCCGGATGGAAAGGTCGCCACCTGCCGGAGCGCTCGACGGCTTCGGCACCAGCAGAAGGAGACATGAAATGAAAACGATCATCGTGGCAGGACTCGTGGTCATCGGCTCCATCACAGCCGTGGTCGGGTGTCAGAAGTCCGCGCCGGCCGGTCCGCAGACGGTAAAAGTCGCCGTCACGGATGCGGGATTCGTCCCCGCCCAGGTCGACGTTCGAAGCGGGCAGCCGGTGGTCCTCCTCGTGACCCGCACGACCGATGAAACGTGCGCCAAGGAGATCGTCATCGCCGACGAGCACATCCGGCGCGAGCTCCCCCTGAATCAGGAAGTCCGGATCGCGTTTACTCCCGAGAAGAAGGGCGAGATGAAGTACGTCTGCGGGATGGACATGGTCTCCGGCACCCTGAGGGTGGAGTGACGGAGAAGAAGCCGTCCCCTTGGCGCTACCGGAGCGTCACGCGCGTGAACACCATCGTCGAGGCGGGGTCCTTCCCGTAGTCGGCGCGGATCTCCTCGGGGACGCTCGAGAGCGTGGCGAGGAGCCCGAGGCCGGCGGCGAAATGCCCCCGGCTCCAGAAGTCGAACCGGTACCCCGCGCCCACCGAGCCGACGTCGAAGACCCGCCCCGCGCGTGGGTCTCCTTCGGGGAGGAGCTCGTCCTTCTCGACACGCTCCACGCGAGCGAAGACCGTGTGCCTCCTCCCGAGCTCCAGCGCCGCCTCTCCGGTAAACGCGTCGAGGGTGGCTCCGGGACGATTCCGGTTCCGCCCCCACGCCAGCATCGATTCGAAATGCCCGGGCTTCCAGTCGCCCGCGTACAGAACCGAAGCGGTCGTGCGATCGACGTCGATCTCCGGCTCCAGCTGCTCGGGGCTCTTCAAGCGGCCGCGGCTGGCCTGCAGCGCCCAATGCGGCGTGGGATTCAGCGAGACGCGGAAGGAGTGCGAGTCGAGTTTCGGGGACTCGATGTCGAACCGGTTCTGGTCGGGCTCGCGCCCGCGGAACGCCGAGGCTTCCAGCTTGAAGCCGCCGACCACGGCCCCGGCGGTCAGCACCCCGAACGTGATGTGCGACGAGTCGAGCCAATGATGCGTGATCGGGGCCTGGGGAATCGCCGCCCCTGAAAAGCGATGCATGAACGCGGGCGGCCCCAGCGCGGGATCGCCCGGAAGTCCGCCGTAGAGGAATAGCGACCGGTTCCCTCTCGTGACGCTGTAGGTGGCCGCGAGCTCCATGAAGAGATCGTGCGGGTGCTGCCGGTCGATGAGCGGAGTCCTTCCATCCGCCGTCTCGCCGGTCTGCAGGAGGAGCGGGTATCCGCGCTTCCCGAGCGTCGCCGGCTCGGCGGAGACCATGGCGCGCAACCCGAGGTGGCCCGGGCCCAGGTCCCGCTGCGCCATTCCCATGAGCATGTTGCTGCTGAAGACCTTCTCGTCGCCTCTCCGCCCCCCCTGGTCGTCGGCGACCAGGTCCGCGGAGCCATGCAGCATCAGCATCCAGGCGCCGCTCATCCGGTGGAGACCCTGATGCCGGGCCTGATCGGGCTGCCAGGAGGTGCCGGAAGCCTCGCGCGTCATGGGGTAGGAGCCGTACATGCCCGTCATCTCCATGTGCTCATGCATGGGCATCTCGTGGCCCATAGGCATGTCCATCGGCATGTCCATGGGCTCGTGAGCCGGGGGACGTTTGGACCGCGCCTTCGCCGGGGACGGAGTCTTGGGAGGGGGCGGCGCGTGATGATGGGCCGTCGAATCGGCCATCGCGGCGGGGTGGTGGTGCATCTGGGCGCGGGAGGGGGCGGCGGATGCCAGGGCAACGGCCGCCATCGCGCAGCCCGCGAGAACGAATGAGCGATGGGTCATGGCTTCAGTTCTCCACAGGTTCGTGCTCGTGGATCTGGGTCTGCTCCGGTTCGGAGCGCAGCCACCGGACGTAGGCCCAGAGCGCTTCCACGTCGCCTTGCTGGAGGTGGGTCTTGTAGGCGGGCATCTTCAAGACGGCGCGGCGGAGAAAGAATTGCGCCAAGGGATTGCTCTCGAAGCGGTCGCTGACGCCGTCCTCCACCCAGTCCCGGAATTCGCTGCTGTCGCGGACGAGATCCGAAAAATCCTTCCCGTCCCAGGACGGGACGTACCCCTTGAGCGATCCGGGATTGTTCCGCGCGAGGCGCCCGCCCGCCCCGTGACACCCCAGGCAGCCCAGGCTGTCGGCCCGTTCGAGGCCACGGGAAGCGAGCGAATCCTCCGGCGCCGGCATCCCCGCCATGGCCATGACATAGGCGACCAGGTCGTGCATCCTGGCTTCGGTCATTCGGCCCTTGAACGCGGGCATCTTGAGCACCCCGCGTTCCCTCTGGCCACGCCAGGTCTCGCTCTTCTGGCGCTTCGCTGTGACGCCGTTGTGGATCCACTCATGGATCTCCTCCGGGTCGCCGGCGAACATCATCACGTCTCCCTCGAAGTTGGGCACCGAGCCGTCCGTGCGGCCGGGGTTCATGGCGCCCCGGATCCCTCCGGGTCCATGACATCCGAAGCACCCCGTCTTCTCCGCAAGGCGACGGCCCCGCTCGGCCGCGGGCAGGTTGGGACGGAAGATCGAGAGGGCAGCGCCGGCTCCCACGGCGACGACCAGAAGCAGAAGCAAGATCACGGCACGTTTCATCGCGGCTCCTTGCGGCGCGCGGAATCCGCACGCGCGCCGCCTGGGGGAGATGTGCGCCGCGCCTACGCGGCGGGCTTGACGCTCGTGACGTCGATACCTTTCATGCCGCTGCGGGTGACCAGGGTGCCGGTGACCGTTACGTTCTTTCCGGCCAGGTCCTTGAGCTGGTTGTAGGGATCGGGGTTGTCATGATTCAACGTGACGAGGTAGAGCGCTCCCTGACGCGTGAGGACGCCCATGGGCATGCCCCCCTTGACGCACTTGAGCGCGCAGCTCGTGTGGGACGCGCCGCGCGCGGCGTGGCCCAGGTAGCACCCCGTGTCCACGACCTCTCCGGTGATGGTGGTCGTCTTGCCGTGGGACATTTCGTGGGCGCCGGCGGCGTACGGGCTGCCGAGCAAAAGCGCCGCAGCGAGTGCAATCGCGAATCGTTTCATGATCTCTCCTCAATTGGGTTCGTCCAGGCACCCCGCTTCGCGGCATGGTGCCCGATACGCTCATCGATGGGGACGGGAAGATACGAGCGGCGCGTGGGCGGCCCGAACGGCAACCGCCTGCCGCGAGGAGAAATTCTAGAGACGCAGAATCGAGTGGAGAGCCGTTCGTACGGGGGGGCCGTGCTCCGTCGCGAAGATGGCGACGGCACCGTCAGCATCGTTTCGGGGATCGCACGGGGCGACCCAATCAGCGGCGAAGCCGAACGAGTGGATTGGGGTTGATTGGGCCTCCAGGGCTGCCGTCTCGATCGCGGCCGCCTGCGGCGGGCACACCAGATCCCGGCACGGGTCGTGGCTTTCGTGGTGGGCCGGCACCGATCCGTGCTCATCACCGTCAGGACAGGCCGGCGATTCGTGTGCGGGTCCTGACCTCTCGGGAGGACAGCAGCACGCGGTCGCCGACGCCACCGCTCCCGCAAACGTGAGGATGAGGGCGAGCGTCGCGAGCAGGTTCCGGGCCGAGCCGGCGAAGATCGTTGAAGTCAGAGACGCCCCCTTCATGAGGGTGAGTATGCCGCCGATGCCGAAGGGCTGCAATGCCCCTCGTCCCGAGGACATCGGGAGGGCACTGAAGGTTTAGACTCCAACGTTTCTCTTCGGGGTTCAAGGAGCCGAATGCCGCCGCTCGCCTTGGAAGCGGCGTCTGTGCCATCCTGAGAGGGCGTGGTGGAGTGCAGGCCGGGCGGGAGATCCGCCCGATGACCGCCGGCCACGGCCGGAGCGAAAGGAGTTAGTCAGGATGGTTCGAACGCTGAACGTGCGGGAGGCGCGAATCGCCGCGATTCTCCTGGCCGTGACGATCGCGCTTGCGGGCGGATGCTCGTCCAAGAAGGAGCCGAAGACGGTGAAAGCGCCGCCCGGGAACAAGGACGTGCCGATCCAGGTGACCGAGCACGGATTCGAGCCCGCGCGGATCGAGGTTACGAAGGGAACGAACGCGACCCTGGTGTTCACGCGGGTGACCGACCGCACCTGCGCCAAGGACATCGTCATCGGCGGCAACGGCGCGCACCTCGACCTGCCGTTGAATCAGCCGGTGCGGATCGGCCTCGGCACCGTGAACACGAACATCCCGTTCGCCTGCGGGATGAAGATGGTCACCGGAGAGGTGGTCGCCGTCGCGCAGTAGCCGGGACGGCGCCCGAGTCGTACACCGGCCGCGCTCCGCCGCGGCCGGCCGCTCAGCGGGCGACGACGAACCGGCGCGTCACGATTCCGTCCGGCCCCTGGAGGCGCAGGAAGTAGACGCCCGAGGGCACCGCCGCCCCGCGCCCGTCCTGTCCGTTCCACCACGCCGCGTACGGGCTCTCCGCGCGGGCTCCGGCCAGCACCCGGACCAGCCGCCCGCGCGCGTCGTGGATGGTGAGCCGCCGCCCGGCGGGGGCGGTCACGCGCGCCCCCGACCGCACCGGATTTGGAGCGACCCCGAGCGAGCGCTCGCGGGAGAGCAACCCGACCGCGGTCACGGCGGAGCTCACGCTCACCGAGGCGCCCGCGTTGTTCCGGAACACGACCGGCGCCGCCGCGTTCGCCGACTGGAGGGTCATCCGCGCCGCCGCGTCCTCGGCGAGGGGGCAGGAGGGCAGCGTCGCGTCGTCGACGGTCCGCACCAGGACGTAGGCCAGGTCCTTGGGCAGCGCCGCGGCGGACGTGACTCCGTTCTTGGGAACCGTCACCGCGCCGTAGGCGATCCCGTTCACGAAGCAGCCCGCCTCCTCGAACGACACCTGTCCCGTCCCGACCGGCAGCCCGGGAGCGATCGTGAGATCGGCGGCGATTCCGAACGTGGACTGGAAGTTGGCGGTCGCGCAGAGAATCCGGCGGTCGAGCACGCCGTTGGGAACGTTCACCGCGAAGGTCCCCAGGGTCGCGAGCGGGTTGCCCGCGGCGTCGTAGGTCTTGATCGATCCCGTGGCCACGAGATTTTCCCCGCCGGCCAGCATGCGCAGCTCGACGGCCTGGATCGTGGCGTCGCCGTTGTACCCGGTCATGATCCGGGAGAACTCGTTGAGATGGAACGAGGCATGCGCCGGGGGCGCGAGAGCGGCCGTCAGGAAGAGCGCCGCGGCGAGGATGCGGGGAATCGAGGGCGACGAAGCGTTCATCGGGCAGCCTCCAGTCCATGGAGCCTGGCGGCCAGCCAACGTCGGCTCGACCCCATCGTTATAATCCTTCTGGGAACGGCCCTCAACCGAAAGGAGCGGTGGAGTGAAATCTTCGCGTCATCGGATCCGCGTTTCGCCC
>DASSLZ010000163.1:0-5427 GCA_035689165.1 Candidatus Eiseniibacteriota bacterium
CGATTCCCGCGAGACCAGGTGGTAGCGGGCGAGGCCCTTGGGAACGAGCGTCGCGGCGATCCGCTCGTAGAGCGAGAACGGCTTCGGCTGGCCGCCGCGCCGGCGCACCGTCTCGACCGCGATCTCGTAGAAAGCGCGGAGATCCTCCGGCGTGACCGCGGGCCGGATGGAGAGGCCGCTCGCCTCGGCCTGCCGGATGAGCCGCCGGGTCGAGGGGGAGAAGCGCGACGCGAGCTCCTCGAAATCGGAAGCCAGCGCCAGCACGTGCGTGAACGATGCGACAGGAGGGAGATCCTCGGGGAATTCCGCCGCCCTGCCCTCGTACCACGCGAGCGAGGCGCGGAGCACGGCCCGGCTCCGGATCCATTCGCGGAAACCCTCGAGCAGCGCCTTGCGCGCGGCGGAAGGATCGGGGTGGCCGCGGCGGACGATCGGGCCGCCGTACGTGGCGAAGGGCATGGAATCCACGCTGCGCCAGAAGCCGCGGCGGCGCACGAGAGCACCGAGGCCCGCGGCGTAGCCCGCGTCGTCCTCGATCACGAGCGCCTCCCATCGCGCGTCCTTCCACTCCTCCGTCCAGACCGAAGCCCACGAGGACGTGTGGAAGATGGACGCGCCATCAGCCTCGGCGACCAGCGCGTCCCATCGCTCCGGGTCGGGAGGCTCCAGGCGGCGGACGTCCATGGCGCTCCGCGCGCCCTCCGCGACCGCGCTCATCGCGTCACCGCGATCCGGAGCGTCTGGACGCGCGACCCGTCGCGAAGGGTGATCAGGTAGACGCCGGGAGCCGCCGGGGCTCCCGAGGCGTCGCGCAGATCCCAGGCCGCGCTCGAGACCGGGTCGATCCGGAAGTTCCGGACGAGGTTCCCGGCGAGGTCGCGGATCTCTCCGGTCACGGCACCCGTGAGCCCCCCGATCCGGACCGCGCCCGAGGCGCCCGTCGCCGGGTTGGGGTAGGCGTAGGCGGCCGACGAGAGACCGGGCACGCCCGCGGCCTGCGGATGCACTTCCGAGACGCCGCGCGCCGTGGCCACCCAGAGGATGCCGCGCGCCTCGTCCCACGCGAGGCCACGCACGTCGTCGTCCACCAGCCCGTCCGCCGTCGTGAAGCGCTCCATCGTGCGCGCCGCGTCGTCGTAGCGCGAAAGCCCCGCCGTCGTGCCGATCCAGACCACCCGCCGCGGGTCGCGCGCCAGGTCCTGGACCGGCACGGCGCCGATCACGTCGTTCACGTCGGCCATCCGCGTCCGGTCCAGACGTCCGCCCGAGATCACGACGATGCCCGCCTGCGTTCCCACGTACGCGGTCGTCGTGTCGAGCGCGACGACGGCGAGCGTCTTGGGGCTCGGGAATCCCGTCGCGAAATGGTCCCAGAAATCGTCGGCGTGCGCCGCGGTGCCGCGGCCGTCCCAGCGGTCCACCCCGACGTCGGCCGTCGCGATCCAGGCGACCCCGGCGGGGTCGAAGGCGATCGCCCGGAGGTTGTTGCTCGAGAGGCCGGACCCGCGCGCGGAGCCCTGGGTGTTGAGCGGCGTGAGCGAGTCGACGACCGCGCCGGAGGGATCGAAGACGTAGACGCCGTTCTCCAGCTCCACCCCCGCGCCGTAGACGAGTCCGTTTGGCGCCTGCGCGAACGACAGGACGTTGGTCGGTCCCGGGTAGACCCAGGCGTTCGCGTCGGGATCGAAGCGCTCCACGCGCGGACGCGGCACGCCGGAGGCGCAGCAGTGCCCGAGCCAGAGATCCCCCTCGCGGGCTGCGAGAATGCCGAACACCGAGGTCGCCTGGAGCGCGCCCCCCGTGCTCGTGTTGCTCACGACGCTCCACGAGGTGCCGTCGGTGCGGATCACGAATCCCGCGCCAAGGCCCGGAGCGATCTGGTTCCCCGGCGTGAACCACGTCTCGTGATCCCGCACGACGGCCTTCTGCAGCGATTCGACCGCCGGGCCTTCGGTCACGTAGGCGGTCCAGGCGCCGGCGGCGAAGCGCGCGAGTCCCGCCGCGGCGCCGGCCCAGAGCGCGCCGTCGGGCGCGACGCCGAGCGCTCTCGTGCTCCCGAAGGGAAGGCCCGGGCCGGTGAGCGACCAGGCGCCGCCGGTCCGGCGATAGACGCCGAGGTTCGATCCCGAGTAGAGCGTGCCGCCGTCGAGGGCGAGCGCGAGCGATCCCCCCGTGTAACCCGGCTCGACCGGCGCGAGCACGCCGTTCACGTAGGCGCGGGGCCCCGCGTCGGTGCCGATCCACAGCGTGTCCCCCACCGCGAGCAGCGCGTCGACCGCGCCGCCGAACACCGCGGTCCGGTCCTGCCACGAGCCCGAGGCGAACGAGGAGAGCCCGCCGCCGGTGCCCGCCCAGAGCGTGTCGCGAACCATCGCGAGCGCCCGCACGTCGTCCGAGACCAGCGCGCCCGCCGTGCTCGCGCGCGAGTCGGAGCGGCGGAGCGCCACCCGCGCGTTCGCCGGAGTCTCGGCGAAGAGCGCGACGCCTCCCGTGGTTCCGACCCACACGCTGTCGCCGCTCCGGAGGAGCGCCTGCACGTCGTTGGAAGGGAGCCCGTCGAACGTGGTGAGCGTGCGGCGCCACCGGCCCGCGGGAGACCGCCGCGCGATCCCGGCGTCGGCCGTGCCGATCCAGAGATCTCCGCTCGGGCTGACGACCAGGCAGAGCGCGCGGTTGGACGGCAGCCCCCCGGGGGCGGCGATCGTCTTCACGAGCGGCCCCGCCGGCATGGCGACCGTGACCAGCCCGCCCGTCGTGGCCGCGACCAGGCTCCCCTGCCATGCGGCCAGCCCGCGCACGTCGTTCGAGGCCACGTGGTTTCGGATGAAGAGACGCGTGGCGGCCACGCCCGGGGCCGGCGTGAACAGCGCCGCCGCCGCGGCGATCGACGCGAGGCGCCGAAGGCGCGGGGTCACGAACCCGCCCCGCGCGTCGCGCGCAGGAAGATGCGGAGATCCTCGGCCAAGGAGAAGCGCGCGAGATAGGCGAGCTCCGCCTCGAGACGCGGGGCTCGCCCGTTCTCGTCCGCCGGCGACACCACGCCGGGGCGCACCGACTCCAGGGCCACCCGCGCCCAGGCGGGCACGCCCGCCCAACGATCCCGCTCGTATTCGGTGCGTCCCACCCAGCTTCGTTCCCCCGACCAGACGCGCCGCCAGGCCTCTCCCGGCCCCAGGCCCCCGCCGTTTCGGGCCAGGTGGCGCTTCAGGCCGCCCCAGCGCCAGGGGGCCACGAGTACCGAGAGGAAGACGTCGCTCGCCCGCTTCCGCGCGCGCAGCGAAAGACCGCGGCTGGGCGCGTGCAGCAGCGCCGCGCCCACGGGACCAAGCGCGCGCGCGCCCGACCCGGGCACCAGATGCGCCAGCGAGCCGGCCCAGTAGATGGCGGCGCCCGAATCGCGCAGCGCCGAGGCCAGCGCCAGGAGATACGGCAGCTCCTCCGCCTCGGGCACGATGCACACGATCTGGATCCGCTCGCTCTCCACCAGCGCGCGCAGCCGTGCCGCCGCGGCTTCGGGCGCCTCCGCCTCCGCCAGCGCTTCGGCGTGCAGGGGCTCGAAGCCCGAGGCCCGGGCCCCTTCGAGCGCGGCGCGCGCCGCCTCCATCTCCGGGCCCGACCCGAGCAGGAGCACGCGCCGGAAGGCGAAGCCCTGCCGCTTCGCTCCCGCCTCGGCCCCGGCGAGGAGCGAGCGGACGGCCAGGAGGCAGAAGAGCTCGAGCGGAAGGAGCAGGAGCACGAGGAGACGCGAATAGCGCGGCGTCTGGAAGAGGAACGTCGTCGCCATCAGCAGGACGCCCGCCTGGAGCACGGCGCGCCCCACCTGGAAGGTCCGGTCGATGGCGTCGCGGAAGGCGGCGCGCCTGTAGAGGCCGTTCCACGCCAGCGAGGCCACGCTCACGGCAATCGCGAAGAAGAAGAGCCCCGAGTAGGCCGGGAGCGGGTAGACCGGCTTCTCGAACCACGCGTCGAGCGCGATCCGGATGCCATAGGCAAGGGCGCACGCGGCGGCGGCGGCGGCGAGGTCGGCCGCCAGCATCGCCGCCTGGGTCAGCCGACCGCGGTTCTGGCTCAGCGCGTACACCAAGGCGCTCCACTTCTCGGTGAAGCGCAAGAGACCCGCCGCGTGCGCGCGCAGCGAGCGCGGGCGGATCTGCGCGCTGGACCGCGCGTACTCGTGAACCATCCGTGCCGTGGGGACGTACAGCACCTCCCAGCCATGGCGCCCCATGCGCTGGCACCAGTCCACGTCTTCAAAGTAGAGGAAATAGCGCTCGTCCATCAGGCCGACGTCGCGCATGGCCCGCCGCCGCACGAGCATCGCGGCGCCGATCACCCAGTCGACCCGCATGAGATCGGCATGGTCCCAATCCGCCATGACGTGGTCGCGCAGGACCCGGCTCTTCGCGACGAAGGGCCCGAGCGGCATGCGGCGGAGGAGGAGCGTCTTCCAATTGTAGAAGCGGCGCGCCGAGAGTTGAAGCGTCCCGTCCAGATTCTCCAGGCGGGGCGCGAGGATGCCCGCCCTGGGGTGGGCCTCCGCGGCGGCGACCAGCGCCTCGATGGCGCCGGGCAGGATCTGGATGTCGGGATTCAGGACGAGGACGTCCCGGTCTCCCACGGCCCGGATCCCGGCGTTCACGCCGCGCGCGTACCCGACGTTCCGCCCGGGAGCGATCACGCGCACGGGCCAGGGCGAGCCCGCGAGCACGGCGTCGATCGGCTCCCCCGAGTTGTTCACCACGACGATCTCGGAGACGGGCGCGGGGCGCGTGGCGGCGAGCGAGGCGAGGAGGCGCGCGAGGGCGTCCCCGGTCCGGTAGTGCACGATGACCAGGGCGAGCGCCACGGAAGGCTTAGAGCGCGCCGATCAGGTCGAGCAGCCGGAGTCGCCAGACCATCCACGCCGCCTCGTGGACGATGCGGCGCGACATCTTCGATTCGCCCGCCTTCCGGTCCACGAACATGATCGGGATCTCGCGGATCCGGAATCCCTTCCGCCACGCCTTGAAGGTGATCTCGATCTGGAACGCGTAGCCGTCGGAGCGCACGCGGCTCCAGTCGATCGATTCGAGCACGCGCCGCCGGAAGCACTTGAACCCGCCGGTCAGATCCTTCACGCGCATACCGGTGATGATCCGGCTGTAGACGTTGGCGGAGTAGGAGAGGATGAGCCGCTTGATCGGCCAGTTCACGACGGTGACGCCGTGCAGGTAGCGCGATCCCAGGACCAGGTCGGCGTTCTCCAGCTCGTGCAGGAAGACGGGAAGGCTCTCGGGGTTGTGGGAGAAGTCGGCATCCATCTCGAACACCGCCTCGTAGTCGCGATCGAGCGCGTAGCGGAAGCCCGCGACGTAGGCCGAGCCCAGCCCCTGCTTCCCGGCGCGGTGCATCACGTGGACGCGCGGGTCGCGCGCGGCCGCTTCGTCG
>DASSLZ010000164.1:0-2640 GCA_035689165.1 Candidatus Eiseniibacteriota bacterium
GACGCATCACCCGCCGCGGCTTCGCGCCCGGCGCCCAGGGCAAGTCCTGCGAGGAGAACGACGAAGAAGAGAAAGGGACGGGAGCGCATGATTCGACCCCTCCGACGTGATCCGGCCAGTCGAGCCTACACCCCCGTCCCGTTCTGCTACAGCATGAATCCCAGCCCGATCTGGAACGTCCAGAATTCCGCCTCGAGCAGGTGGTCGCCGTCCACGTGATGGAACCGGAAGCCGCCTCCCAGGAGCGTTCTCCGCGCGATCGGGCCGCCGATCCCGGCGCCCACGTTGTAGCCGAAGGCGGTCTCGGTGTCCTCGAAGTCGACGCCGGGGGCGACCCCGTCCTCGATCCGCTCGTGATGGCGATAGGGGCCGATTCCTCCGCCGACCCACGGGATCACGCTGCCTCCGGTCGGCAACACGTAGGCCGCGTTGAACGTCATCGGCGTGATGGAGGCGTCGTCGCGAGGCAGGTCGCCGTCGAACTGGTGGTGGGAGAGCTCGAAGGAAAGGAGCACGCTCTGGCTCACGCCGTAGGCGATGGAGCCGCCGATGCCGAGCCCTGAGTTGTAGATGTCGTCGAAGCCGCCCGAGGGCGACGAGAGGCCGAGGTGGATGCCGAGAATCGTCTGTCCTTCGACCGAGCTGTTACGGGGACGATCGTAGTCGCGATAGCGCCGGTGCTGGGCCTGTGCGGGAGCCGCGACCGAGAGAGCGGCGGCGGCCAGAAGTAGGAACAAGAGGATGCGTCTCATGGAAGTCCTCCCTGGTTGTGGCGAAACCCCTCTCGATTTCGCGCGCGGAAGCATAGCACGTGAGATCGGCGCCCGCTGCCGCGCGCCTTGACGCTCCGTCGCGACGCGTGCTCTACTGGCGCGAGCGCATCCCCTTCCAGGAGGCAGCGATGCTGGAACCTCCACCGCCGCTCGAGCGCATCGAAACGGACGCGCCGGGCGGGCGGCCAACCGATCCCACGCCGCTTCATCTCGCGTACCAGGCCTGCGAGGCCATCGCGCGGCGGCACTACGAGAATTTTCCGGTCGCCTCCTGGTTTTTGTCGCACGACCGGCGCCAGGCGCTGGCCGCGCTCTACGCCTTCGCCCGGATCGCCGACGACGTCGCCGACGCCGAGCGCCCCTCGGCGGACCGCCTCGAGCGCCTGGACCAGATCGAGGCCGATCTCCACCTCGCCCTCGAGGGGTATCCGCCCGATCCGATCCTCCTCGCGCTGGCCGACGCGCTCGATCGCCATCAGCTCCCCGCCGAGCCGCTGTTCGACCTGCTCGAAGCGTTCCGGACCGACGCGCGCGACGCGGTGTTCCCGACCTGGGACGACCTGCTCGGCTACTGCCGCGGATCGGCGAACACGATCGGGCGGATGGTGCTCGCGCTCTATGGCGTCGACGACGCGCCCGCCCAGGTCGAGTCGGACGCGCTCTGCACCGCGCTCCAGCTCACCAATTTCTGGCAGGACCTCGGGACCGATCTCGCGCGCGGCCGTCTCTTCGTCCCGCTCGAGGATCTCGCGCGCTTCGGCGTGGCCCGCGACCGGCTCGCCGATCCCTCGCAGGCGGAGGCGGTCACCCGGCTGATCGAGCACGAGTGCCGCGCCACCGAAGAGCTGTTCGACCGCGGCCGCGGCATCGTGCGGCGGGTGCCCTTCGGGCTCTCGATCCAGCTCCGCGCCACCGTCCTTGGGGGAACCGCCGTGCTCCGCGCCGTGCTCCGGCGCGGGCAGGACGTGATCCACGACCGCCCGCGCCTGGGCCCGCTCACGCGCGCGCGCATCGCCGCGGCCGCATGCCTCGGACTCCCCGGCTGACGTGGAGGCCTCCCCGGTGATGCGCCGCCGCAGCAATTTCGGCGTCGCCTTCGCGATCCTGCCGCGCCCGCAGCGTGAGGCGATCCGCGCGGTGCACGCCTGGAGCCGCGCGCTGGACGACGGCGTGGACGAGGACTCGGACACCGACCGGGCGCGGGCGCGCCTGGAGCGGTTCCGCCGCGAGCTGGCGCTTCTCTACGAAGGGGTCCCGGAGGAGCCGCTCACGGCCGCGCTCCGCCCCCACGTCGAGCGGTTCCACATCCCCCGCTTCTATTTCGAGGAGCTGATCAACGGCGTGGAGATGGACCTCTCCCACCGCCGCTACGGCACCTTCCCCGAGCTCCACCGCTACTGCTACCGGGTCGCTTCCATCGTGGGGCTCATCTGCCTCCGCATCTTCGGCGAGGCGGAGGAGCGCGGGCGGCGCTATGCCGAGAACCTGGGCCTGGCGCTCCAGCTCACGAACATCCTCCGCGACGTGGGGAGCGACCTCTCGCGCGGCCGCGTCTATCTCCCCGCCGACGAGCTCGCGCGCTTCGGCGTGAGCGAGGAGGCGCTACGGATGTGCCGGCGCGACCGGGCGTTCCTGGACCTGATGCGCTTCCAGGCGGAGCGCGCCCGTTCTTTCTTCGAGGCCGCCGAGCGCGAGGTGACGGCCCTGGACCGGCGGCGGCTCCTCGCCGCCGAGATCATGGCGCGCGTCTACCGCCGCCTGCTGGAACGGATCGAGGCCTCCGGCTTCGACGTCCTGTCGCGCGAGGTCCGCGTCTCGAAGCTGGAGCGCGTCTGGATCGCGGCGAGCACCGCGCTCGCCGTGCGCA
>DASSLZ010000165.1:0-3553 GCA_035689165.1 Candidatus Eiseniibacteriota bacterium
AGATCCGCTCGAGCAGCGCCACCACGTTCTCCTTCTCGTTGTACGTGGGGACGATGATCAGGGCCTTCACGCGGCCTCCGCCGGCGGGGCCGGCGCGGACCCGCGCGCGCGCCGGCGCCTCAGGAAGATCCCGCCGATCCCGAGCAGGATCGCGGCCCCGGCCGAAGCGAGCGAGATCCGGATCCCCGCCTGGAGCGACGCCGGGAGGTAGCGGAGCCGGATGCGATGCACGCCGGCCGGCACCTCGATCCCGCGCATCAGGTAGTTCACGCGTCGGACCTTCACGGGCGCTCCATCGAGCGTCGCCGTCCACTCGGGATCCCACTGGTCCACCTGGACGAAGAGGCCAGGCGTGGAGGCGCTGACCATGTAGTCGGACTCGTTCATGTCGTAGCGCAGGCGGATCACCGAATCGGGCGCGGCGGGCTCCGGCCACTTGGGGTACGGCGGCGGATCCATCCAGACCGCGTACTGGCCCGGCCCGAGCACCGGCGCCGTGCGCACCATGGCGAGCGCGGCCGATTCGCCCTTCACCGGGAAGACGCGATGGACCATGTAGGCGCGCGGCGACGTGCCCTTCACCTCATAGACCTTCACCGGGCCGTCGAAGCGCAGCGTCAGGTCGGTGGTCGTGTCGGGATAGTAGCCGTCGGTGAGCACGTACTTGATGTTCAGGAGGCGCACGATCCGGAGGTTCGGGATTCCCACGGTATCCATGAAGGCCTGGTACAACCGCGGCTTCGCGGGGTGGTAGCCCATGATCGAGGCGATGCCGAACGCCGAGAAGCGGGTGTCGTCCCACCGGAGCGGGAGCACCCGGAACTCGGTCGAGTCCTTCTTCAAGAAAGCGATCTCGGGCGTCTCGGTGAAGTTCTGCGCGTATTCGTTCGCGCTCCCGATCTGGGGATCCATGATCTTCCGGTCGATCCCCCAGAGGTCGACGGCCGTGATGCCGACGACGAGAAGCGCCGCCGCGGCGCGGGAGAGCCTTCCCCGCCCGTGCAGGGCCAGGACGAAGAAGGCGGCCGCGAGCAGGATTCCGGATTTGAGCGCGTCCAGCGTGGCCATGTCGAGGGCCTGGCGGGCCAGATCCCCCGTCATGTACTCGCGCGCTTTCGAGGCGGCGGCGAGGATCGAGGGGCCGAGCAGCTGGAGGAGCACCACCGCGCCGACGCCGCCGGCGACGGCGAAGATGGCCCATCGCATCCAGCGCGCCCCGAAATCGGCGCCGTCGCTTCCCTTCCGTTTGGCGGCCGCCGTCCCCCGCCCCTTGGTCCCCGGAGCGGGCCGCGCCGGGGCCGCCGGCACGACGGGGCCCTGAAGCGCCGCGTCCAGCCCGAGCGCGGCCAGCACGGCGACCGCGAACTGGAGCAGCACCAGGATCATCACGGGAACGCGGAACTTGTTGAAGTAGGGGACGCGCTCGTAGAGGAGCTGGTAGAGCGGCGCGAAATGCTTCCCGAACGAGATCAGGAGCGCCATGGCGGCGAGGGCGATCCAGAAGCCGCGCATGACGCCGCGCGCGCGCGCGGCGCCGTAGACGGCGAGCGCGAGCGGAACGATCCCCATGTAGTTCGGATAGTCGGTGAACGGCATCGTCCCCCAGTAGGTGCGTCCGCCGAACCCGAACATCGAGGGGATGACGAAGGTGAGCATCTCCTTGGGATGGAACGACCACGACGTGGCGTACGCGAAGCCGGCGCCCGACCCCTCGGCCGCGCTCCGGATCGAGAGCTTGGCGTACTCGTGGACGGGCAGGTAGAGGAAGCAGCTCATCCCGAACCCCAGCCCGATCCCGACCGCCAGGCCGGCCAGCGCGCGCGCGGCCTCGCCGCCCCGGCGCGCGCGCGCCGCGGCGATCGCGAGGAAGAGCGCGTAGAGGCCGAGGGCAAGCCAGGTGTAGAAGACGATCTGCACGTGCGAGCGCAGGAGCTGGAGCGCCGCGGCGAAGGCGAATCCCGCGAGCGCGAGCAGCGATCCGCGCCGCGCGAACCGGTCGTAGAGAAGGAACAGGAGCGGCAGGTACGCCGCGGTCATGATCTGGCTTCCGTGCCCGAACGCGCCCACGGCGACCAGGTTCGGCGTGAGGGCGAACGCCGTAGCGCCGATCAGCGCCGCGTCGGAGGAGGCGCCGAGCGCGCGCGCCAGGAGCACCATCGCGACCGCGATGAGCAGGTAGTGCGCGAGCAGCCACGTGAGGTCGGGGAAATGGAGCGCCGTGTTCAGGAACCCGAAGACGGGATCGAGCGGATAGACGTAGGGGACGAACGCCAGGCTCCCGAAGCTGGGCATGCCCAGGAACTGGAACGGATTCCAGAGCGCATAGACGTGGCGCGTCTTCAGCGCCTCCATCGCGAACTTCGAGAAGCCGGCTGGGGCGACCGAGTCGGGCGAGACGAAGACCTTCCCGAAGACGAGCGGATAGAAGAAGACGAGGACGATGGCTGAGGCGATCGCCGCGGCCAGGGCGGTGGAGAGTCCGGGTCGCTTCACGCCGCGTCCTCCAGGCAGACCGAGGCGAAGCGTTGCGCGATGGCGTCCCAGTCGTGACGGCGCGCGAAGGCGAGGAGCCCGGCCCGGTCGGGCGGCGACGCCAGGAGCGCCCGCGCTTCGGCGATGAAGCCCTCCGGGGATTCCGCGACGCGGGCGGCGCCGTCCCAGGCGTCCACCTCGTCGGTGAACCGGGTCGCCACGCAGGGAACGCCGGCGGCCGCGTACTCGTACAGCTTCACCGGATTCACCGCCTCGGTGAGCGGCGTGCGCCGGAAGGGGATCAGCCCGACCCGGAACGCGCGCACGATGCCCGGCACCTGGTCGTAGGGCTTGGGACCGGTCCAGTGGAGGTTCGGGTTCTCGCGCGCCGCCCGCGCGAGCGCCGCGGCGGTCTCGGGGGGCGCGGGACCCACCAGGACGACGCGCGCCTCCGGGCAGGCGCGCGCGAGCGCGGCCACGAGCGGCACGTCGAGCCAGGAATGGAGCGAGCCGACATAGCCCAGCACCGGGGCGGCGGGATCTCCGGGCAAGGACGCCGGCGCGACCCGGTCGGGATCGAAGCGCGCCGCCTCGACGCCGTTGCCGATGAGCGTCGCCGCGCGCGCTCCGGCCGCGGTCGCCAGCGATCCCAGCGCGCGCGACGTGACGATGACGCGGTCGGCGCGGCGCAGGAGCCGCTCCCAGCGCGGCACGAGCCGCGGGGGTACCGGAGCGAAGTGGAGCGGGGCGTCGATCATGTCGTAGACCACCCGGTCGGGGCGAAGGGCGTCCAGGAACGGCTCGGCCATGAAGTTCTGGACCAGGGCCAGCCGCTTCCGGGAGCCGTCACGAAGTCCGAGCGCGCCGAGCCGCTGGAGCAGGAAGAATCCATCCGCGAGCGCGGACGATCCGACGGCGTACGCGGCGCGGCGCAGGCCGTGCGACCGGGCGTGCAGCGGCAGGAACGGAAAGGAGACGCGTCGTACGCCGGGCGCGGCGTCGGCCGGACGGATGGCGCCGCGGTGGCCGAGCGTCCAGGGCTCGACGAACAGGACGCGCGCCCGGTCCGGAAAGCGCGTCG
>DASSLZ010000166.1:0-2911 GCA_035689165.1 Candidatus Eiseniibacteriota bacterium
ATGACGATACGTTTCACGAAATCTCCTTGGCCTGGGCGTGCGCGAAGTGATCCTCGACGCGGCGTTTCACGTGCTCCCAGAGCGCGGGACACGCGGCTCCGATCGCCTGGTTGACGGCAAGCACCTGGTTCAAAGCGATGCCGTTCTCCCGCCACGTGCGCCCGCCGTCATGGAGATTGTGGAGCACCGGCATCAGCCGGTCCACGGCGTAGGCGAAGCGGGCCTCGGCGGTCTCGCGCGCTTCGAATTCCTCCCAGCGCGCCAGGAGAAGCGAGCCCTGCGGATCGGGAAGAAGCCCAAACACGCGGGCGGCTGCCCGGCGTTCCTCATCTACCGCTCCCGCGGTCCGCCCGTACACGATGGTGTCGCCGGCGTCGATCTCCGGCACGTCGTGCACGAGCAGGAGCTCCGTCACGCGCGCCCCGTCCACGGGCGGATCGGCATAAGGGGCCAGCGACAACGCGAGCAGCGCGACGTGCCAGCTGTGCTCGGCGCTGTTCTCCTGGCGATCCAGCCGCGACGGACGCGTCCGTCGCAGAACCGCCTTCAGCCTGTCCAGCTCGAGCGCGAACGCGACAATGCGGTCGAGATCGCCGGACGCCACGGGCATCGCGGCTACTGGCCCGCGCCCGCTGCCGGCGCCGCCTTGTGCGCCTGCCACGTCAGGTAGCTCTTGAACGCATCCGGCTGCCCCGACGGCGCCACTTCGAACGCGCCGGCCAGCGCCCCGTCCGGCTGGAGCACGTACGTGAGCCGGTACCGTGGCTCCTTCTCGATCAGATCGCTCAGGAACAGGACCCTTCCCGCTCCGGCCGGCAACACGACGTAGCGGATGGCGTGCCCCTCGCTGTCGTAGTAGTCCGCGCGCAGCACGTTCCCGACCGGGTAGATGACCATCAGGTCCTCGTGGCGCGTCGCCGGCTTGCCATCGGCCGCGGGATAGTCCGCGGAGTTGTTGCGAACCATGACCTGATCCTGAAGGCTGAGCGCGAAGACGGTACGTCCCGAGCTCTGATTCGGCCCCGGCGCCTCCCACGCCCCCAGAAGGAACGAGAGCGGCTCGAGCACGCGCGGCGGCGCGCTGAAAGCCGGGTGGGCGGCCACTGTCAGGAACAGCGCTGTCGCTGCGATGGCGATGCGTCTCAAAGCGGTCTCCTTCTTGGGTTCGATGGGATTGCGTCCCTTTGACCGCAAGTCTATGGTGCGGGGGCCGGACAGTCCATGCCGTCTCCTTCCCGTTGGAGGCTACGCACCGCCGCCACGATGAGCCGCACACCGCCACGATGAGCCGTGCCGCCGCCACCAAGCCGTGGGGCCTCTATCTGGCCGGCCTCCTCGCGCTCACGTTCGTCGTCTACTGGCCAAGCCTACAAAACGGGTTCGTGAGCTGGGACGACGACTTCTACGTCGCCATGAACCCGGTCCTGGCGCGGCCCAGCCTGGCCGCGCTGATCACGACGCCGATCGCGGCCAACTGGCACCCGCTCACGATCGCGTCGCTGCTCCTGGATTACCGGATCTCGGGCACGTCGCCCGCCACGTATCACTGGATCAATCTCCTCCTGCACGTGGCGAATACGGCGCTGGTCTTCGTCTTCGTGCGCGCCCTATCGCGGAACCGCTTCTGGACCACCGTCGTCACGGCGCTCTTCTTCGGCATCCATCCGATGCACGTGGAGTCGGTCGCGTGGATCGCGGAGCGGAAGGACGTGCTCTACGGCTTCTTCTACCTGCTCGCGCTGATCTTCTACGTGCGGCGCGTCGACGGAGGAGGCGTGGGCTGGATCTGGGCGGCCTTCGTCTCCATGGCCCTCTCGGTGCTCGCCAAGCCGGCCGCCGTGGTGCTCCCGCTCTCGCTTCTTGCGATCGACTGGTTCCGGCGGCGGCGCTTCGATGCGCGTCTCTGGGCGGAGAAGGTCCCCTTCTTCGCCCTCGGGATCGCGGGCGGCCTCGTGAACCTGTACGTGCAGAAGTCCCTCGGCGCGCTGACCGTCCCTCACCCGTGGAGCCTTGTCGACAAGGTCTTCTTCGCCTCGTACGCGCTCGTGGCGTACGTCGCGAAGCTCTTCGTGCCCGTGCATCTCTCGGCCGTTTATCCCTATCCGGCCATGGGCGCAGCGCTCCCGCCGCGCTACGTCGCCGCGTTCCTGGCCGTCCTGGTCCTCCTGCCGCTCGCGATCGTCGTCCTCCGCAGAAACCGCCCCGCCCTGTTCGGAATCGCCTTCTTCTTCGTCAACATCGTCCTCGTGCTCCAGCTGATCACCGTCGGCACCGCGGTGCTGGCCGAGCGATACACGTATCTGCCGTACGTCGGCCTCTTCTTCGCGCTCGCCTGGCCGCTCGACGATCGCGGCGGCTCCGGCTTCGCGCGGGGCCTCCGCCGCGCCCTCGCCACCCTGTTCGTGCTGCTTGGAGTCTTCTCCGTCGCGCAGACCTGGAGCCGCTGCTCGGTCTGGCACGATCCGGAGACGTTCTGGACGGACGCGATCCGGAAGCAGCCCGGCGAGATCGTGCCGGCCTACGTGAACCGCGGCACCTACTACCGTCGGACCGGCCGCCTGGAGCTGGCGCGGCGCGACTACACCGAGGCGCTGGCGCTGAATCCGCAGATTCCGAGCGTCTGGTACTACCAGGGAACCGTGTTCGCGGCGCTCGGGCTCTCCGACTCCGCGATGGTCTGCTTCGATCGCGCGCTGGAAGGCGATCCGCGGCGGCGCTCCGCGCTCAACGACCGCGGGGCGCTTCGCCTGCGCCGGGGCGATGCCGAGGGCGCCGTCCGGGACTTCTCGCGCCTGATCGAGCTCGATTCCCTCGCCTGGAGCGCCTACAGCAATCGCGCCCTCGCCTGGTCCAAGCTCGGGGAGAACGAGAAGGCGGTGGCCGATGGACGCAAGGCGGTCGCGGTCGATCC
>DASSLZ010000167.1:0-14658 GCA_035689165.1 Candidatus Eiseniibacteriota bacterium
GAGCGAGCCCACCAGCAGCCCGATCCGTGCCGTCGGATGGAGCGAGCCCACGCCCTTCGACAACAGCTCGGCCACGCCGCGCCACACCTGGGCCGCGGGCGCGGGCCACTGCTCGGTACCCAGCACCGATGCGTTGGGAACGAGCAGGAAGAATACGGGCACGACGACCAGGCCTCCGGCCAATACGCCGAAGAACTGTGCGATGAACTGCTGCCGGGGATTGGCGCCGAGCAGGTAGCCGCTCTTCAAGTCGGTCAGCAGGTCGCCGGCGTGACTCACGGCGCCCGCGGTGATGTTCGCGGTCATCAAGTTCGTCGTGACGTTTCCGGGCTGGATCGCGCCGAAAGTGAGCTGCGTGATCTTGCTGATCGGCCCGGTCGGCGTGATGTCGGTCTCGCCGGTGGCCCGCGCGGCGACGACCACCAGGAAGAACGTCATCAGCACGGCGATCAGGCCCATCCACCAGTGAATGTGAAAATAAAGGTGCCCGAGGTAGATCGCGGCACCCCCGAGGACGATCATCCCGCCCACGAACCAGGACCCGGGCACCTCGATCCGCTCCATCGGATCGTCCGCGGCGCCTGCGCGCTTCTTCAAGAAGGTCACGAGCGTCCCGAACGCGCGTACCACGGTCCGCCACTGCATGAAGAAGAGAAGCAGCCCCGAGGTGACCATCATCGGGACGCCGATCCAGAGGCTCCAGGAGGAGATCCGCCGCAGGGCCGAGCCGCCGGTCTCGGCGATGACGCCGTGGTCCATCATGATCGGGGCCAGCACCAGATAGTTCACGCAGGCGCCGAGCATCATGCTCCACGCCTGGCGGAAGCCCATGATCGCGCCCGCCGCGACGAACAGGAGCGAGCCCTCGAAGGACATCGTCAGCTCGTTCAGGCGATGGCGGCCGATGTGAATCCAGTTGGTGCCCCAGGTCGCCGGGATGTTCGGGTACTTGATCCAGGGCGCCGTGGCGTCGCGGAACCACGTGATCGCCGCACCGAGGATCCCCGACCACATCAGGGCCTTCGCCTGCTGCTCCGCCTTGCTCCCCTCGCTGTGCAGCGCCCGCATCGTGGTCGTGGCGGCGATCCCGCTGGGGTAGGGGAGCTGCTCCACGTTGATCATCTGCCGCTTCGCCGGCACCGCCAGGAACACGCCGAGCCACGAGAGCACCAGCGTCCAGATCGTCAGCGCCCACATGCCCGGAACCGCCTGCGGGTTCAGCATCATGAGGGCGGGGATCGCGTTTACGAGCCCCGCGCCGGTCATGTATCCCGCGGCCGAGGCGCACGACTGCATGGCGTTGTTCTCGAGAATGCTGAAGGCGGGGAATTGCTTCGGCAACGCGCGGTGCAGCGCGGCGAAGATGGCGTAGGCGAGGATGCAGGAGGTGATCGCCACCCCCATGCTCCAGCCCGCCTTCAGCCCGATGTAGATGTTGCTGAGCGACATGAACGCGCCCAGCGCCATGCCCATGATCAGCGCGCGAGGCGTCAGCTGGCGCATGCGGTCGCCGGCGTAGACGTTCTCGAACCAGTGGCGCTCGATCTGCTCGGGGGTTTGCGGCGGGGGCGCTGCCTCTACGGGACGGGCCGGTGCTTCGGCGACGGTCTCGGTCGTCACGGGGTTTCCCTCCGGTTCACGGCGGACGTGAGGGGGGTAGCATGCCGCGCGTGGGATCGCCGCTCAACGGCTACCGTTGGCTACCTGGAGCCGATCTCCTCGAGGGCGCCGCGAATGGCGCGCCGGAGCGCTTCCCGGGTCTCCTCGTTCAGACGCCGCGAGCCCGGGCGGCGGCAGAGCGTGAGCGCCTCGCGCAGGGCGCGGCAGGCCGTGCCGCAGGCGGGGCAACTCTCGACGTGCGCCTGCATCGCCTCGCAGGCCGCGCGGTTCAGCTCCCCGTCCAGGTAGCGGTTCAGGAGCCGGCCCGTCCGGACGCAGGAGGGCGCGTGCCGGGCGCGCGCGCCGCCGCCGAAGTGCGGCGCGAGCACGTCGCGAAGGGCTAACCGGGCCCGGTGGAGGCGCGATTTCAGCGCCCGCTCGCTCACGCCCAGCACGCGGGCCGCCTCGGGCGCCGAGAGCCCTTCCACGTCGCGCAGGATCACCGCTTCGCGATAGGCCGGGGGCAGCTCGCCGATCGCCCGGCTCAGGGCGCGCTCCAGCTCGCGGCGTTCGGTCTCGTTGGCTGGGTCCGCGGAAAGGGGAGCCGCCGGCTCGGCTCCTACGGGCAGGCCGCCGTTTCCTGCGGCGCCCGCGCCGTTCCGTTCGGCCCGGAGCCGCTGGCGTCGGCAGGCGCGCCGCGCCACCGTGTAGGCCCAAGTGGTCAGGGATGAGCCGCCCCGGATCGAGGGCAGCGACCGGACCAGCGAGACCAGGACCTCCTGCATCACGTCCTGAGCGTCGTCCGAGTCCCGGCAGAAACTCCGGCCGAAGCGATAGATGGGGGGCGACAGGCGCTCCAAGAGCCGCCGCAGGGCGCGCGGGTCCCCACCTCTGGCTTCCGTGAGGAGTCGGCGCTCCTCGGCCTTGGAGGCGGCTGAGTCCCCCTTCTTCGCGAATCCTTTGCCTGGCATCGTGACACTCACCCCCGAATGGACCCCGAAACCCTATTCGAACACAACCCCGCCCCCCGGGCCAGGGGATCCCGTGCCTCCACAAGCTGCAACATGCTTATTTTACGGCGGATCCGGGTCGGGGTGGCGCTCCTCGGCCTTACCGTTTTGGCCCCGGTCGCCGCGTCGGCCCAGACCTGGACCCTGGATCGGGTCCTGGAGGCCGCCCGACGGTCCGATCCCGGTATCGCCGCCGCCCACGCCTCGGGCGATGCCGGGCGCGCGGCCGCCGCCACGGGCTGGTCCGCGCTGTCCCCGCGGATCGCCCTGGACGCGGGCTGGACGCGGAGCGACGATCCCGCGCTCCTCTTCTCGGAGAAACTCTGGCAAGGCCGCTTCACGGCTGCGGACTTCGCCCTTCCGGCCCTGAACGACCCCGCGCCGCGCAGCGCCTGGAGCTGGGGCGCGACGGCCGAGCAGCCCCTCTGGAATGGCGGCGCCGAGATCACGACGCCGGCCCTGGCAGGGCATCGCGCCCGCGCCGCGCGCGAATCGGCGCGCGCCGCGGTCGCGGACCGGCTCCTGGAAGTGGTGGGGACCTATGTCGAGGCGGTCCGGGCGCGCGACGCCCTTTCGGCCGATTCCACCGCGCTCGCGGCCGCGGAAGAATCGCGCCGGTCGGCCGTGGAGCGTTTCCGGCGCGGCCAGGTTCCCGAGCTGGACACACTGCGCGCCACGGCGCACTGGGCGGAGGCGCGTGTCGCGGCGCTCGGCGCCGACAAGCGCGTCCAGGTCGCGCTCGTGCGGCTCTCGACCACGGTGGGGGAGCGGGTGCCCCGTGAGGGCCTCGGGTCGCTTCCGGATCCCGCCGCGCTCCATCGCGACGGCGGCGAGAGCGGGCCCGAGTCGGACCGCCGTCCCGAATACGTCGCCGCCCGTGAGGAAGCGCGTGCGCGTGGGATCGAAGCCACCCGAGCCTCGCTCGCCCTCCTTCCCTCCCTGAACGCGCGAGCGGACGTCCGCCGATACGAAGACCCGGAATCGGGTGGGGGAGCCCGACGTTTCTTCGTGGGGGTTACCGCTTCGCTCCCGATTTGGGACGGCACGCGGCGAATTCAGGAGCGCCGCATGGCCAAGGCCCGCGCCGAAGAGGCTGAAGCTCGCGCGGAGCTCCTCAAGCGCACGCTCGCCGCGTCCTCCCTGGACGCTTCCGTCGACGCCGGCGTCTCGCTCGACCGCCGCGACGCTGCGAATCTCGGGGCCGTATCCGCCGAGGAGGCGCTCCGCCTGGCGCAGGGCCGTTATCGCGCGGGACTTCTCTCGCAATCCGATCTTCTGGCCGTGGAGGCCGAGGCCGCTCGCGCGCGCCATGCCCGCGTCGACGCCGAGTCCGATGCCGTCCTGGCCCAGTACCGTCTTCTGCATGCACGGGGGGTGCTCGAATGAACCGATCCATCCGCCGCGGCTCCGCTCCGGCGGGCGCCGCCCTTCTGATCGCCGCGCTCTCCGTGCTCGCCATGGCCGGCTGCGGCAAGAGCCAGGAACCGGAGCGCGCGAACGCGAGCACCGCCCCGCCGGTCGCGGTGACCGTGCGCCAGGTGGGCGCCCCCGGCTCCGACCGGGCGCTCATACTCCCCGCGCGCGTCACGGCGCGCGAAGAGGTCACCATCCGCGCCACCCTCGGCGCCCGCCTGAGCGCGCTCCCGTATCAGGAGGGCGCTTCCTTCCCGGCCGGCGCCGTGCTCGCGCGCTTCGACGCGACCGAGGCGAAGGCGGCGCTGTCCGCCGCCCGTTCCGGACTCGCCGCGGCCGGCTCACGGCTCGATCTCGCCCGGAAGCAGGAGGCGCGGATCGAGTCGCTGTACGCCGACCGCGTGGCCGCGCTTCGCGAGCTGGAGCTGGCGCGCCAGGACCGGCAGTCCGCCGAGGCCGCGTACGCGGCGACGAACGCCGCGCAGGCCGGTCTCGCCTCCGGCACCGAGATCCGCGCGCCCTTCACCGGAGTCGTCGTGCGCCACCACGTCGATCCGGGAACCACGCTGGGGCCGGGGGACGCCGTGCTCGACGTGCGGTCCACCGGCGCCGGCGAGATCGTGGCCGCGGTGCCCGAAGCCTGGGGCGACGACCTCGCCTCCGCGCGGGCCTCCATTCGATTCCAGACCGGGCCGTGGCACCCCGCGTCGCTGCTTCGGGTAGACGGGATGACCGACTACGCGAGCCGCACGCGCACGGCCCGGTTTCGACTGACCGACCGCGCCGTCGCGCTCGTCCCCGGCGACTTCGCCGAAGTGCGTCTGGAAACGCCGCTCGCGACCTCCCGCGGCGCCGGCGCCTCCGGGACCGCGACGGCGCGGGGTGCCCTCACCGTTCCCTCCACTTCCGTGATCCGGCGCGGATCGCTCACCGGCGTCTACGTCGTCCAGGACGGCCGCGCGTGGCTGCGATGGGTGCGGCTCGGTCGCGAGGACGCCGCGAGCGCGGAAGTGCTCGCCGGTCTCGACGCCGGCGAAACGATCGCCCTCGATCCCGGCAAGCTCGCCGACGGCCGCGCCGTCACGGCGCGGCGGTGATTTCGCGGTGAAGACGCCCCTGGGTCCCGCCGGGCGGATCGCCCGCGCATTCCTCGACTCGAAGCTGACGTTGCTCGCCGTCGTCGCATCGGTGCTCCTCGGTCTCCTGGCCCTGCTCACGCTGCCGCGCGAAGAGGAGCCGCAGATCCAGGTACCCGTCATCGACGTGACCCTGGCGTGGCCCGGCGCTCCCGTGGACCAGGTGGAGCGCCAGCTGGTCACGCCCGTCGAGCGGCGGCTCTCCCTGATTCCGAAGCTCGAATACCTCTACTCGACGTCGCGGGACGACGGCGCCGTCGTGATCGCGCGATTCGAGGTGGGGTCGAATGCCGACGCGGCGTGGAGCCGGCTGCGCTCGCGCCTGGACGAGGTCGCCGCCACGCTCCCCGCGGGAGCCCGCATCGCCGACGTCGCGCCGCGCTCCATCGACGACGTGCCGGTCCTGGCCCTGACCGTGTGGGATCCGGCGCACCCCGACGCCGACCCGAGCGACCTGCGCCGCGTGGCCTCCGAGCTCGCGCTTGAGCTGAAAAAGGCGCAGGGCGTGGCGCGCGTCCGGGTCCTGGGCGGCGAGCCGCGCACGATCCAGGTCGAGCCGGATCCCGGCCGCATGGCGGCCGCGCGCCTCACGCTGGACGAGTTGATGGGGAGCCTGGCCTCGTCCGGCCTCTCGATTCCCGCCGGGGGCGCCGTCCGTCCCGAGGGATGGGTCGCGCTCCGGGCGGAGTCGCCGTTCACCTCGGCGGGGGAGATCCGGGATCTGGCCGTGGCGGCGCGCGATGGGCGCCCGGTACGGCTCTCCGAGGTGGCCGCGGTGAAGGACGAGGCTCCCGAGCCCACGCAGTACGTGATCTTTGGCCGGCACGGCGGCGCCCGCTATCCCGCCGTCACGGTCGAGGTCACGAAGCTCCCCGGCGTGAACGCGATGGAGCTGACGAAGCAGCTCCACGCGCAGGTGGAGGCGCTCCGCCCGCACCTGATCGGGCACCGGCTCGAGATCACGACGATGCGGGACTACGGGGAGACCGCGCGCCACAAGTCGGACGACCTGATGTTCCACCTGCTCCTCGCGACGATGTCGGTCATCGCGTTGATCGCGCTGGCGCTGGGACGCCGCGAGGCGCTGGTCGTCGCGGTCGCCATCCCGGTCACGCTCGCGCTCACGCTCTTCATCTACCGCTTCCTGGGCTACACGCTGAACCGGGTGACGCTGTTCGCGCTCATCTTCTCGATCGGCATCCTGGTCGACGACGCGATCGTCGTGGTCGAGAACATCGCGCGGCACTTGAGGCTTCGGGATGGACGCGGCAAGGACCAGCGGGTGGTCGAGGCGGTGGACGAAGTGGGCAATCCGACCATCCTCGCGACCGTGACGGTGATCGCCGCGATCCTTCCGCTCGCCTTCGTGGGCGGGCTCATGGGCCCCTACATGAAGCCGATCCCGATCGGCGCGTCGCTGGCGATGCTGTTCTCCCTGGGCGTGGCGTTCGTCGTCTCGCCGTGGGCGGCCCGGCGCCTCCTCGTGAGCCACGGCCCCGCGCACGAGGGTCCCGAGGAGGGGAAGCTGGATCGCGCGTATCGCCGCGTGATGGGGCGGCTCCTTTCCGAATCACGCCCGCGGCTCTTCTTCTTCGGGCTGATCGGGCTTCTCTTCGCGGCCGCGGTTTCCCTGGTCGCGCTCCGGATCGTGACCGTGAAGATGCTGCCCTTCGACAACAAGAGCGAGTTCGAGGTGCTGCTCGACCTCCCGCCGGGAACGCCGCTGGAGCGGACGCTCGCCGCGGCCGAAGAGGTCGCCGCGCGCGCCGCGCGCGAGCCGGAAGTCGAGGCCTACCAGATCTACTCGGGCGTCGGCGCGCCGGTCACGTTCAACGGACTGGTGCGCCACTACGATCTGCGCTCCGATCCGCGCTACGCCTCGGTGGAGGTGAAGCTGGTCGAGGCGGGGAAGCGGCATGCGCAAAGCCATGCCATCGCGCGGCGCGTGCGTCCGGCGCTGGAGACGGTGGCCGCGAAGTACGGCGCGCGGCTCAAGGTGATCGAGGTGCCGCCCGGCCCTCCGGTGCTCTCGACGCTGGTGGCCGAGGTCTACGGTCCCGACCTCGAAGGGCAGCGCGCCCTCGCGCGGCAGGTGTGGGGCGTCTTCCGGACCACGCCGGGCGTCGTGGACACCGACCTGCTCCTGGCCGAGGGGCAGCCGCGGATCGCGATGAAGGTGGACCGCGACCGCGCCATGCTCGCCGGCGTCTCCCCGGAGGGAGTGGCCCGCACGGCGGCAGGGTTGTATGCCGGGAGCACCGTGGGCGTCCTGCAGGCCGGGTCCGAAACCGAGCCGGTTCCGATCCGGGTGCGCCTGTCGGCCGCGGATCAGTCCGACGAGTCGGCGCTCGCCGCGCTCCGCGTCGGAAGCGGCGCGGGGACGCCGCTCTCCGAGCTGGTGCGCCCGACGCGGGAGGCGGCGCCGGCCGAGATCTACCACAAGAACCAGCGGCGCGCGGTGTACGTGCTCGGGGACGTGGCGGGGCGCGAGGAGAGCCCCGTCTACGCGATCGCGAAGCTGGGCGCGCGCGTCGATTCGCTGAAGGCGCCCGACGGCGGTCCGGTGAAGCAGCTGAATCTCGCCATGCCGGTGTCCACGGAGTCCTACTCGCTCAAGTGGGATGGCGAATGGCACATCACGCTCGAAGTGTTCCGCGATATGGGCATGGCCTTCGCCGTCGTGCTCGTGCTCATCTACATCCTCACGGTGGGGTGGTTCCGCTCCTTCACGACTCCGTTCGTGATCATGCTGCCGATCCCGCTGAGCCTCATCGGAATCCTTCCCGCGCACGCCGTGCTGGGCGCGTTCTTCACCGCGACCTCGATGATCGGATTCATCGCCGGGGCCGGCATCACCGTGCGGAACTCGATCATCCTCGTCGATTTCATCGAGCTGCGCCGCCGCCAGGGCCTGCCGCTGCGCGAGGCGGTGGTGGACGCGGGCGCCGTGCGCTTCCGGCCGATGGTGCTGACGGCGGCCGCCGTGTCGGTGGGCGGCGCGGTGATTCTGTTCGACCCGATCTTCCAGGGGCTCGCCCTCTCCCTGATCGGGGGGGAGATCGCCTCGACCGCCATCTCGCGCGTGGCGGTGCCGGTCCTGTACTACATGATGCGGGCGCGCGAGGAGCGAGCCCGGACGAGCGCGGCGGGGATCGCCGCCAGGGACGGGGCGGGCCCGCGCACGGTGGCCCCCCGGGAAACCGTTCTCGGAGAGGCCGTCGTATGAGCGGAGTCGGCGGGCCAGGAGGAGCGGGGATGAAGATGATCCTCATGATGGCGGATGCCGAGCGGTGGCCGGCGATTCGCGACGAGCTGACTTCGATGCGCGTTCCCGGCTACAGCGCGCTCCCCGTGATCGAGGGGGCGGGCGCGACGGGAATCCATGCTGGCGACCGGGTCCATCCGGGCGGATTGGTCGCCGTCTTCATCGTGGAGCCCGAGGGCGCGGCGGACGCCCTGTTCGACGATCTGGCTCGGCGACGTGACGCCGCCGGCGATCGTGTGAGCCGCCTGTTTCTCATTCCGGTCATGCGCCAGGCGTGACCCGATCGGAGGAGTCATGAACATCGAGCGCGCTCTGCGCGGCATCGCCGGAGCTTTCGTTCTGCTCTCGGTGGCTCTGGGGTATTACGTCAATCCGTGGTGGTTCGCCTTCACCGCCTTTGTGGGCCTGAATCTGTTCCAGTCGGCGTTCACGAACTGGTGCCCCATGATGGCCATTCTGCGCAAGGCGGGGGGGCGCCAGGCCTAGTCCGCGCGGGAGACGTGCCTGTGGTATGATGATGCGGTTCGCCGCCCACTGACCGGCCAATTGCGGGTGCCATTCATGAGCCATGCGACCGAGGGCTCCGCGAGCGAGCTCGCGTTCGCGTCGTTCCTCAAGAGCTACCCCACGTACGCCGACACCGCCGCCCTCGACGGGCTGCGGGCGCGCGAGTACGACCGCCTGGATCGCAGCCGCCATATCTACCTCGACTACACGGGCGGCAGCCAGTACGCCGCCAGCCAGCTTCGCGCCCACTTCGAGCTCCTGAAAGCGTCCGTCTTCGGGAATCCGCACTCCACGAGCGGCGCCTCGCTGGCCGCGACCGACTGGCTGGTGAAGGCGCGCGAGCACGTGCTCCGCTTCTTCCACGCCTCTCCGGACGAGTACTTCGCCGTCTTCACGTCGAACGCGAGCGGCGCGCTCAAGCTGGTCGGCGAGTCGTATCCCTTCCAGGAGGGCAGCCGCTACCTGCTCACGATCGACAATCACAACTCCGTGAACGGCATTCGCGAATTCGCGCGCGCCCGGGGCGCCGAGGTGGAGTACGGACCGATCCGGATGCCGGATCTTCGCGTGGACCGCGCCGCGTTGTCGCAGCAGCTTGGGAAGGCCCGGCGCGACCGCCCGAACCTGTTCGCGTTCCCGGCCCAGTCCAACTTCTCCGGCGTCCAGCATCCGCTGGAGCTGATCGAGGAGGCGCACGAGGCGGGGTGGGACGTGCTGCTGGACGCCGCGGCGTTCACGCCCACGAACCGCTTCGACCTCTCGCGGGCCAAGCCCGACTTCGCCGCGCTCTCGTTCTACAAGATGTTCGGCTATCCCACGGGGGCGGGGTGCCTGCTCCTGCGCCGGTCCGCCTTCGAGAAGCTGCGCCGCCCCTGGTTCGCGGGGGGCGCCGTGCGCATCGCGAGCGTCCTCGCCGAGGCGGTGCTCCGCCCGCACGACGAGTCGGCTTTCGAGGACGGCACGGTGGACTACCTGAGCCTTCCCGCCGTCCAGATCGGACTGGAGCACCTGGAGCAGGTGGGGATCGACCGCGTCCACGAGCGCGTCCGATGTCTCACGGGCTTCCTCCTCGAAGGGGTGGAAGCCCTGAAGCACTCCAACGGCCGCCCCGTCGTGCGCGTGCATGGACCGACCACGCTGGACGATCGGGGGGCGACGGTGGCCTTCAACGTGATCGACAAAAACGGCGTCCCGCTCGACATCGCGGACGTCGAAGAGCGCGCCTGCAGCGCCAATATCTCGCTTCGGTCCGGCTGCTTCTGCAACCCCGGGGTCGGCGAAGTCATCTACGGCCTCTCCGCCGAGCAGATCGAGGACCTCTTCCGGGAGGAAGGCCTCACGTTCGACGGCATGCGCGCCCGCGTGCGCGAGAAATGGGGCCAGGAGGTCGGCGCCACGCGCGCCTCCCTCGGCGTCGCGACCAACTTCACGGACGTTTTCCGCTTCCTCCAATTCCTGCAGGAGTTCCGCGACCACGACTCGGCCGCCGCCGGCCGGAAATCCTGACGCGGTGCCCGGCGCCACGCCCGACGCGTCCGGCAAGGACAGCGGCCGCTTCTCGCTCGTCCGTTTCTCCGTTGATCACCCCCGACTCGTCCTGGGGATCACCGCCCTCCTGACGCTGCTTTCGCTGGTTCCGCTCCCGAAGATCCGCACCGATACCAATCCCAAGAACATGCTCCCGCCCACCGCGCCCGTGCGCGTCCGGAACGCGGAGGTGGAGCGGACGTTCGTCCTGCGCGAGGACATGATCGCGGTCGGGATCCAGAACGACGCCGGCGTGCTCCAGCCCGCGACGCTGGGCACGATCTACCGGGTCACGCAGGCCATCTTGAAGCTGCCCGGCGTCGTTTCCGAGGACGTCACCAGCTTCGTCACGATCACCAACGTGCGGAGCGAGGCGGGGACGGTCTACGTGGAGCCGCTGATGCCCGAGCCGCCGACCACGCCCGAAGGGATCGCGCAGCTGCGCCGGAAGATCTTCACCAACCCGCTCCTCCTCGACCGGATCGTTTCGCGCGATGGCCGGATGACCGCGATCTTCGTGCCCATCGAGAAGGGCGCGAACGGCAAGGTGATCGCGGACCAGATCCGGGACATCCTGCGCCGGGAGCACGGCTCCGAGCGCTTCTACGTGGCGGGGGACCCCGTGGCCCGCGACACGTTCGGCGCCGAGATGTTCCGGCTGATGGCGGTCTTCTCGCCGGTCGCCGCACTCGTGATGTTCATCGCGATCTATTTCATGTTCCGGAGCTTCCTCATGGCCGCATCGATGCTGGCCGTGGCCATGGTGGCGATCCTCTGGAGCATCGGCGCCCTGGTGGCGTTGGGCTTCCCGGTGCACATCATGAGCTCGATGAGCCCGGTCTTCCTGATGGCGATCGCCACCGACAGCATCCACATCTTCAACGAGTTCATGTTCCGTCGGCGTGAGGCGGCCGGACGCCGCGAGGCGGTGCTCGCCACGATGGACGCGGTGTCGCGGCCGGTGCGCTACACGGCGCTCGCCACCGCCGCGGGCTTCGCCGTGCTCCTGTTCATGACGATCGTGCCGGTGAAGGTGTTCGGCGGGGTCATCGTCTTCGGGACGCTGGCGCTGCGGCTTCTGTCGTTCAGCTTCATTCCGGCGGTGTTGATGCTATTGCCGTCCGGTGCGGCGAAAGCCGCGCCGGACGAGAAGGCAGCCCCGGGTGCCGCACACGGCCCCGGAGCGATGGGCCGCTTCGTGCATGCCCTGACTGCCACCGGAACCCGGCGTCCCCGTGTCGTGCTCGGCATGGTCGCCGTCGTGCTGGCCCTCTCCATCGCCGGCATGACCCGGATCGTCGTGAACAACAACATGATCGGATGGTTCAAGCCCTCGAGCGAGCTTCGCCGGGCCGACCGCGCCGTGAACGCGTCGCTCGGCGGGACGTCCCTCGCCTACATCGTGGCGACGTCGGCCCGCCCCGAGGGGTTCAACTCTCCGGAAGCGCTGCGAACCCTGGAGGCGCTCCAGGCCCGCCTTGCGAAGCTGCCGGTCGTGGGCAAGACGACGTCGGTCGCCGACTACGTGAAGCGGATCAACCGCGAGCTGAACGGCGACGATCCGCGCATGGAGACGATCCCCGCCGATGCCGGGGCCGTGGGGCAGTGCCTCTTCCTCTTCAGCTCCTCGGCGCGTTCCACCGATCTCGTGAACGTGATCGACGACACCTACACCAAGGCGAACGTCTGGGTGCAGCTCAGGACCTGGGACGCGAGCGCGATGCGCGACGTGCTCCACGCGGTCGACGACTTCAAGAAGAGCGCGCCCCCGTGGATCACCTTCACCCCGGCCGGCATCGCCTACTTCAACCTGGTCTGGAACGACGAGGTGCTGGGGGACATGATCCGCGGCTTCGCGCTCGCGCTGATCGCGGTCTTCGTGATCCTGGCCGTGAACTTCCGCTCGGTGCGCTGGGCGCTGATCGGCTGCGCCCCGCTCCTCGTCACGATCCTCGTGATCTACGGCGTGGTGGGCTGGTCGGGGAAGCAGTTCGACATGCCGATCGCGGTGCTCTCCTGCCTCTCGTTGGGCATGGCGGTGGACTTCTCGATCCACTTCATCGGGCGCTTCCAGCAGCGCCGGACGGACGCGCCGTCGGAGCCGCCGGCGGAGGCGCTCCTCTGGACCGCCGACCGGCCCGGGCGGGGGATCCTCCGCAACGCCGTCCTCTTCGCCGCCTCCTTCGCGGTGATGCTCTTCGCCCCGCTCACCCCATACGTCACCGTCGGCGCCTTCATCGTCGCGATGATGCTCCTGAGCGCGCTCTTCACGCTGCTGCTCGTCCCGGCCCTGATCGTCACGTTCCAGCGCGCGCTGGTAGCGCCGACCCGCTGATCGGTCCCCTGCGGAAGCGCTCTTTTGGGACTCTCCCTCCGGCTTCGCGTGTTAGACTTGTCACACGACCTCGCGGACAGCATCCGCGGCGTCTGCTCCAGTCGGCTAAATCACGATTTCGCTTCACCTTGGAGTCGCATGACCTTTAGCGCCTTCCGCTCCTTCCGACGCTCTCTCGTCCCGGTTTCCCTCGTCCTGGGGGTGGCTGCGCTTGGCGTGGGCCCGCTCGCCACGCCGGCGGCGCGCGCCCAGACCGCGCCCAGCGGAACCGAGATCATGTCGCGCATGAACCAAGCCTTCTACTACCCGGGCAACAGCTTCCGGACGTCGGTGCGGATGGAGCTGGGTGGTCCGGGCACCGCGGGCCGCGAGCGGATCATGAGCCTTCTCCGCCTGAACACGGGCGGCAAGGGGGAGCAGCGCTACCTGCTCTACTTCCACAAGCCGGGCGACGTGCGGCGCATGTCCTGCATGGTCTGGAAGCACGTGGATCTTCCGGACGAGCGCTGGATGTTCGTGCCGATCACGGGGCAGGTCGTGAAGGTGCTCGCGCCCGAGCGCTCGAGCTTCATCGGCTCGGACTTCATGCGCGAGGATCTCTCGGGGCGGGACGTGGACGCCGACCGGCATACGCTGGTCCGCGAGGAGAAGCAGGATGGGCGGGACTGCTACGTCGTGGAGAGCCTGCCGAAGAAGCCCGTGGATTTCAGCAAGTACGTCACCTGGGTGGACCGCGAGACGTCGCTCCCGCTGCGGCAGGAGTACTACGACAATCGCGGGAAGCTGGGACGCGTGTTCACCGGGACGCAGATCGAGCGGGTCGCGAGCGCGAAGAACCCCTCGGTCGCCTACCCGACGATCATGGACCGCACGATGAAGTCGATGTCATCGGGGCGATGGACGCGCGTGATCTTCAGCGAGGCCGTCTACGATCCCAGTCTCAAGGCCGACGACTTCTCCGCCGATCACATGCGCACGCCGATCGGCGACTGGCTGCCCGCTCAGGGCAAGGCCGTCTCGGCCGCAGCCTCCGCCTCCGCCGGCAAGCCCGAAGTCGCCGCGCGCCGCACGCCGCGCGCGAACCCGCCGTAGGCCTTCCGCTCCTCCAGCCTGCAGGACCAGACCAGCTCTCCTTCGTGCACCGTCATGTCGGGGCACGCGTCGCACATGTTCATCCGGCCGTCCGCCAGCACGTCCACCGGCTGGATGATCATCACGGATTGCAGATGGAGCCGCGGCAGCGGCCGGAGCGGCCGGCGCAAGGCGCCCCCCAGGTAGCGGGCCATCCCCTCGCGCATCCCGCGGTCGAAGAGGGCACCCGTGGCGGTGATCGAGCGCCCGTGCCGCAGCGTGGAGGGAGGCGCGTACGCGAGGAAGCGGCCGTGCCGCCAGTGGTGCAGCACCTGGGTGGCTTCCATGAAGCGCGGCCCCGCGTAGCCCACCACCTCGTCCTTCGTCCCCACATACGTCGTGAGCAGCCACTTCAACGAGTCTGCCTTCTCGGTTCCGTTCAGGTAGGCACAGGGGGCGAAGTCGGGGAAGCGCTTCCGGATCTCGGCCACGACGTCGCGTGAGGAGATGTCGAGGCGGGCCTTCCCGGTGGGGCGGCTGTAGACCAGGTCGTTCATCGGCACCTTCTTGTCGCCGACCCAGAAGTCCATCTCTCCCGCGAACGCTCCCGACGCCTGCCGGTAGGCGATGAACACCACGACGTGCACCTTGTCGATGTTCTTCCGGGCCCACGCCACCACCTCCGGCGCGTAGGGCAGCGTGTCGTCATAGACCGTCGCGTTGAACGCCACGGAGATCCCGCCCACCCGGGCGACGCGCTCGGCGAATTCCTGGCGCAGCTCGTTCAGCTCCGTC